>CAIWPS010000733.1 GCA_903914615.1 uncultured beta proteobacterium
CGAGCACGTCGACGTCGCCACAGAAGGACTCGCCCTTGGAGACCGATTCATAGGCCTTGGCGCGGGCCAGCGGCGTGCCCACGCCGCGCTTGCCTTCGGGCGTGAGCACGTTGGTGCTGACGCGAACGAACTCGTCGCCTTCCTTAACGAAGACGGTGGCGGTGGCGCCAGTGCTCTTCTTGATCTCGTCGACGACGTCGTAGTTGTTGTTGATCTTGCGCGCGCCGAAGTAGATGGCGGACACCGTCTTGTCGCCGGCCTTGTCGGTGCCTTCGAGCTTGGGCGCGCCGATCTTGGCCAAGCGGGCGTCGAGCGCGGCGATGGTGGTCTTGGGGTCGTTGGCATGGGCCAGGCCGGCGGCCAGCGCCAGCAGCGCGGCGGCGGCGGCATTGCGCTTGAAGTTCATGGAGCGTCCTTGGTCGGACTGGCGCGGCGCTGCGGGCCCGCTGCCGGCCAGCGGGTAGAACATCTCGGGCCCTGTGCCGGATATCGGCCGCGCGACCCGAGACTGAAGCCGGGCTGGACTGCGAAGCGCCCGGCCAGCGCGGCAAGCTTCGCGCTTCGTGCGCGACCCTGCCTACAGCCAGCCGGCGCAGCCCGGCGCCCCGCAGCGGCAGGCCAGGCGCCCCTCGTGGTGCGTGGGGCCGTAGTCGACGGTGATCTCCTCGCCCGGCGCGATGGCGCGCAGGGCGTAGAACTCGACCCGGCCCTGGCGTATGCACAGCCGCGCGTTGGGCTGGCAGCTGTGGTTGGTGTAGCGCATGGGGTCGGCGGACTTGCTGAAGTCGATGGCCTTCTTGTCCGAGATCTCGACGATCATGATGCGTTCGCTGCGCGTGGCGCGGATGCGGGCGTCGCGCACGCTCAAGGACTCACCTCGCACTTCGCCGATCTTCAGCCGCGCGGGAATCGCCTCGGCCGCGTACGCGCCCTGGCCGTCAATGGCGCTCGGTCGCACCTCGACGGCGAACTTCTGGTACGCGGGGCGGGGCGCGGCGTCCATCACGCCGCCGGCAGGTCGACCCGGGGCTGCGGCTTCCAGCCCTTCTTGCGGTGCTCGACGGTGACGTAGGTGCGGATGCCGCCGCGCACGTACCAGTCGGCATGGATGCGCAGGAAGCGCGGCGCGATGGCGGCCACGATGTCGCCGAGGATGGTGTTGGTCACCTTCTCGTGGAAGGCGCCTTCGTCGCGGAAGCTCCAGAAGTACAGCTTCAGGCTCTTCAGTTCGACGTTGAGCCTGTCGGGAATGCACTCGATGGTGAAGTGCGCGAAGTCGGGCTGGCCGGTGAGCGGGCACAGGCAGGTGAACTCGGGCACGTCGAAGCGGATGACGTAGTCGCGCTCGGGCGCCGGGTTGGCGAAGACCTGCAGTTCGCGGCTGGGTGCGGTGGGCGGCTGGGCCGGGGCGGTGCGTTCGCGGGCAGCGGTTCGGGGGGCTTTGCGGGCCATGGGCGGCGGGGCTGTCTGAGAGCGGGGTCGAAGGGGCCGCGATGCTATCATCCGACCCCGCTGGCGCTCTGCTGAAGAGCGCATTTTTTCATTCAAATCAAGCACTTGCGTTCGTCCCTCGGGCGCTGCGCAGCAGCTTTCGATGCGCCTCACCCAGATCAAGCTCTCGGGCTTCAAGTCCTTTGCCGAACCCACCACCTTCCAGCTGCCGGGGCAGCGCGTGGGCGTGGTCGGGCCGAACGGCTGCGGCAAGAGCAACATCATGGACGCCGTGCGCTGGGTTCTTGGTGAGAGCAAGGCGAGCGAGCTGCGCGGCGAGAGCATGCAGGACGTGATCTTCAACGGCAGCGGCAACCGCAAGCCCGCGAGCCGCGCCAGCGTCGAGCTCGTCTTCGACAACACGCTGGCGCGCGCCGGCGGCCAGTGGAACAGCTTTGCCGAGATCGCCGTCAAGCGCACCCTCACGCGCGACGGCACCAGCAGCTACTACATCAACAACCAGCCGGTGCGCCGCCGCGACGTGCAGGACGTGTTCCTGGGCACCGGCCTGGGCCCGCGCGCCTACGCCATCATCGGCCAGGGCACCATCAGCCGCATCATCGAGAGCCGGCCCGAGGAGTTGCGCCTGTTCCTCGAGGAGGCCGCCGGCGTGAGCAAGTACAAGGAACGCCGCCGCGAGACCGAGAACCGCCTGAAGGACACGCGCGAGAACCTGACCCGCGTCGACGACATCCTGCGCGAGCTGAACGCCAACCTCGGCAAGCTTGAAGCCCAGGCCGAGGTGGCGGCGCGGTACCGCACGCTGCAGGACCAGGGCACGCTGAAGCTGCACCAGCTGTGGTTCCTGAAGCACCGCGACGCCGCCAGCGAGGAAGCGCGGGTGAAGGCGGCGGCGCTGGAAGCCGCGAATGCGCTGGAATCGCGCCTGGCCGAGCTGCGCCACGTCGAGGCCGAGCTGGAGAGCGTGCGCCAGGCCCACTACG
>CAIWPS010000734.1 GCA_903914615.1 uncultured beta proteobacterium
GTAGCCCACCTCGTGGTCGCTCATGTCCATGCTGCCGGCGGCGATCTCGTGCAGCTTGGGCTTCCAGACGTGGGTCTGCGTCTTCTCGACCAGCGTCACGTCGGCAACGCCTCGGCGGCCCAGCGTGTCGCCCAGGCGCGTGGCCAGTTCCAGGCCGCCGGCGCCGCCGCCGACGATGACGATGCGGTGCGGTGCTGACGCCATCAGCGCGCGCGGGCCACGGCCTCGTGCGTCGTGACGGTGTCGAGCACGGCCTCGGGTTCCTCGGCCGCTTCTGGGCCCTCGTGGTCGAGCTGGCGATGCAGGCGGGCCATGTCGAGGTCGCCGGTCCACTTGGCCACCACCAGCGTCGCGACGCCGTTGCCGACCAGGTTGGTCAGCGCGCGCGCCTCGGACATGAAGCGGTCGATGCCCAGGATCAGCGCCAGCCCCGCCACCGGCACCCCGCCCACTGCGGAAAGCGTGGCCGCCAGCACGATGAAGCCGCTGCCGGTGACGCCGGCCGCGCCCTTGCTGGTCAGAAGCAGCACACCCAGCAGCGTGAGCTGCTGCATCAGCGTCATCGGCGTGTTGGTGGCCTGGGCAATGAAGACCGCGGCCATGGTCAGGTAAATCGAGGTGCCGTCGAGGTTGAAGGAATAACCGGTGGGGATGACCAGGCCGACGACGCTCTTCTTCGCCCCCAGGTTCTCCATCTTCGCCATCATCCGCGGCAGCACGGACTCGCTGCTGGAGGTGCCCAGCACGATTAGAAGCTCTTCCTTGATGTACTTGACGAACTTCCACACCGAGAAGCCGTGGAGGCGGGCAATGGTGCCGAGGACGACGAAGATGAAGAACAGGCAGGTGGCGTAGAAGGTGCCCATGAGCTTGCCCAGAGACAGCAGCGAGCCCAGGCCGTACTTGCCGATGGTGAAGGCCATGGCGCCGAAGGCACCGAGGGGGGCCAGCTTCATGATGACGCCGACGATCGAGAACAGCACGTGCGAGCCCTTCTCGATGAAGTCGAAGACCATGGTGCCGCGGCCGCCGAACTTGTGCAGCGAGAAGCCGAACAGAACCGCGAACAGCAGCACCTGCAGGATCTCGCCCTTGGCGAAGGCATCGACCACCGTGTTGGGGATGATGTTCAGCAGGAACTCGACCGTGCCCGCCATCTTGCCCGGCCCGGTGAAGGCGGCCACGGCCTTGGTGTCCAGGCTGGCGGGATCGACGTTCATGCCCGCGCCGGGCTGCAGCACGTTGATGATGACCAGGCCCACCACCAGCGAGACGCTGCTGACAACCTCGAAGTAAAGAAGTGCAAGGCCGCCGGTCTTGCCCACCTTCTTCATGTCCTCCATGCCCGCGATGCCCACCACCACGGTGCAGAAGATGATGGGCGCAATGATCATCTTGATGAGCTTGATGAAGCCATCGCCCAGCGGCTTCATGGCCTCGCCCGATTGCGGGTAGAAGTGGCCCAGCAGCACGCCCAGAATGATGGCGGTGATGACCTGCAGGTACAGCGACTTGTACAGCGGCTTGTTCTTCGGATCTTTGTCCATGGCGGTCTCCTGCGCTCGTCGCGGGGTTCCGACTCTAGCCTCGCAGGCCGGTCAGGGCAGAGAGGGAAAAGACTCGGTGTCGATCTCGGCCTGGCTGGCCGCGCTGTAGCGGGGGCCGCTGACGCTGCGCTCGTTGATCAGCGTGCCGGCCCGCGCCAGCACGGCGGCGGGCAGGCGCAGCTCGGCCGCCGCCAGGTTCTCGCGCAGGTGCGCGCCGCTCGTGGTGCCGGGGATGGGCACGACGTGCGGCGCGCGCGCCAGCAGCCAGGCCAGCGCCAGCTGCGCCGGGGTGCAGCCGGCCTCGCGCGCCAGGGTCTCGTAGGCCGCCAGCAGCGCCAGGTTGGCGGCGTAGTGCGCGGGCTCGAAGCGGGGCATGCCGCGGCGGATGTCCTTGGCGTCCAGCGCCGCCACGTCGCGCAGCGTGCCGGTGAGGAAGGCGCGCGCCACCGGGCTGAAGGCGACGAAGGCGGCGCCGATCTCGCGGCAGGCGTCGAGCACGCCGAGCTCGGGGTTGCGCGTCCACAGCGAATACTCGCTCTGCACGGCGGCGATGGGATGCACGGCATGCGCGCGCCGCAGCGTCGCGGCAGAGACTTCCGAAAGCCCGATGGCGCGCACCTTGCCCGCGCGCACCAGGTCGGCCAGCGCGCCGACGCTGTCCTCGATCGGCACCGCCTTGTGCCAGCGGTGCAGGTAGTACAGGTCGATGCGGTCGGTCTGCAGGCGCTGCAGGCTGTCTTCGCAGTTGCGGCGGATGGCCTCGGGGCGGCCGTCGATGACGCGCCTGACGCCGTCGTCGAAGCGCACGCCGGCCATGCCGCCCTTGCTGGCCAGCACGATCTTCTCGCGGTGCGGCTTGAGGGCGCGGCCGACCAGCGTCTCGTTGGCGCCGACGCCGTAGAGCGCCGCGGTGTCGAAGAGCGTGACGCCCAGGTCCAGGGCCTGCAGCAGCAGCCGCTCGGCGTCTTCGACCGCCGGCGGGCTGCCGTAGGCGTGGCTGAGGTTCATGCAGCCCAGGCCGATGGCCGGGACCGAAAAAGGGCCGATCGTGCGGTACGGCAAGGGGCGGGCTCCGGCGGGTCTTGGGAACGGGCGCCAGGCGCGCCCGGGGGTCCTCAAAAGTATAGGTTCCGCCCGCGGCGCGCTCTGGCGTCCCAGAGGGGCAGACTTCGCCCGCGTCGACGACACTCTGTCCTGGATGCCGCCTTCGACCTTCCGCAGCCCCCTGCGGCCGGGCCTGGCGGTTCGGCACTGGA
>CAIWPS010000735.1 GCA_903914615.1 uncultured beta proteobacterium
CCCGCGTGCGCGGCGGCGGCGCGGCTGCCGTGAAGCCGCCGCCGGTGCCGCTGGACGAAGCCGCGACGACGCGCTTTGCGGCGCTGAAGGCCTGGCGCGCCGAGGTCGCGCGCGAGCACAACCTGCCGGCCTACATCGTCTTCCACGACGCCACGCTGGCCGAGATGGCGCGCGAGCGGCCGGCCACGCTGGCGCAGCTGGCGGGACTGAGCGGGGTCGGCACCCGCAAGCTCGAGGCCTACGGCGCCGAGATCCTGCGCGTGCTGGAAGCCGCCGCGTAGGTCGCTGCTGGCTGGGCGCAGCCGCGTCGTTATGATGGCCGGTTGCCCACCGTGCCCATCATGCCCAGCACCACCCCTGCCGAAGCCGACCCCGACGAGCGCGCCCGACGCCTGCTGGTCGAGTCGCGCACGCTGCGGGTGCGCGGGGCGAGGACGCACAACCTCAAGAACATCGACCTCGACATCCCCAAGCACGCGCTGGTGGTGATCACGGGGCTGTCGGGCTCGGGCAAGAGCAGCCTGGCCTTCGACACGCTGTACGCCGAAGGCCAGCGCCGCTACGTGGAAAGCCTGTCGGCCTACGCGCGGCAGTTCCTGCAGTTGATGGACAAGCCCGACGTCGACGTCATCGAGGGCCTGAGCCCGGCCATCAGCATCGAGCAGAAGGCCACCAGCCACAACCCGCGCAGCACCGTCGGCACCATCACCGAGATCCACGACTACCTGCGCCTGCTCTACGCCCGCGCCGGCACGCCCTACTGCCCCGACCACGACCTGCCGCTGCAGGCGCAGAGCGTGGGCCAGATGGTCGACGCCGTGCTGGCCCTGCCCGAGGACACCAGGCTGATGCTGCTGGCGCCCGTGGTGCGCGACCGCAAGGGCGAGTTCGGCGACCTCTTCGCCGACATGCAGGCGCGCGGCTACGTGCGCTTCCGCGTCGGTGTCGGCGGCCATGCCGGCGAGGTCATCGAGGCCGACGATCTGCCGGCGCTGAAGAAGAACGACAAGCACGACATCGACGTCGTCATCGACCGCCTGCGCACCAAGCCCGACATGAAGCAGCGCCTTGCCGAGAGCTTCGAGGCCAGCCTGCGCATCGCCGACGGCCGCGCCATCGCGCTGGAAATGGACAGCGGCCGGGAACACCTGTTCAGCAGCAAGTTCGGCTGCCCGGTGTGCAGCTATTCGCTGCCCGAACTGGAGCCGCGCCTGTTCAGCTTCAACTCGCCGGTGGGCGCCTGCCCGGCCTGCGACGGCCTGGGCCAGGTGACGGTGTTCGACCCCGACCGCGTCGTCGCCTTCCCCAGCCTGAGCCTGGCCGCCGGCGCCGTGAAGGGCTGGGACCGCCGCAACAGCTACACCCACACGCTGCTCGAGAGCGTGGCCTCGCACTACGGCTTCGACCTCGAAACGCCCTTCGAATCGCTGCCGGAAAAGGCCCGCCAGGTGCTGCTCTACGGCTCGGGCACGGAAGAGATCGAGTTCGTCTACGAGGCCGAAGGCGTGGGCCGCAACGGCAGGGGCAAGCCGCGCAGCGTCAAGCGCAAGCACCCTTTCGAAGGCATCGTGCCGAACTTCGAGCGCCGCTTCCGCGAGACCGACTCGGTGGCGGTGCGCGAGGAACTGGCGCGCTACCAGGCCGCCAAGCCCTGCCCGCAGTGCCACGGCACGCGGCTGCGGCGCGAGGCCCGCCATGTCTTCCTGCAGCATGCCGACGGCGCCAAGGGCCAGCCGATCTACGAGGCCGAGCACGCCACGCTGGCCGCCGCGCTGGCCTACTTCGACGGCCTGAAGCTCATCGGCGCGAAGGCCGAGATCGCCGACAAGATCATGCGCGAGATCCGCAGCCGGCTGCGCTTCCTCAACGACGTCGGCCTGTCCTACCTCAGCCTGGACCGCGGCGCCGACACGCTCAGCGGCGGCGAGGCGCAGCGCATCCGGCTGGCGAGCCAGATCGGCAGCGGCCTGAGTGGCGTGATGTACGTGCTCGACGAGCCCAGCATCGGCCTGCACCAGCGCGACAACGCGCGCCTGATAGGCACC
>CAIWPS010000736.1 GCA_903914615.1 uncultured beta proteobacterium
CGGCAGGCGCGAGCCGGCGCCGAGCTGGCTCTTCAGCATCGCTTCGCCGAAGCTGCGACCGGCGCCCATGACCTCGCCGGTGCTGCGCATCTCGGGTCCCAGGATCGGGTCGACGCCGGGGAACTTGTTGAAGGGGAACACCGCTTCCTTGACGCTGAAGTAAGGCGGGATGACCTCGCGCGGCGCCCTGCCCTGCGCATCGAGCTGCGACGCCAGCGTCTGCCCGGCCATGCAGCGCGCGGCGATCTTGGCCAGCGGCTGGCCCGTGGCCTTGCTGACGAAGGGCACGGTGCGCGAGGCGCGCGGGTTCACCTCCAGCACATAGACCACCGCGGCATCGCCCTCGCCCTGGATGGCGAACTGCGTGTTCATCAGGCCCACGACCTTCAGCGCGCGGGCCATCAGCGTGGCCTGGCGCCGCATCTCGTCCTGCAGCGCGACGCTCAGCGTGTAGGCCGGCAACGAGCAGGCCGAGTCGCCGCTGTGGATGCCGGCGGCCTCGACGTGTTCCATGATGCCGCCGATCATCACCGCGCCGGTGGCGTCGGCGATGCAGTCGACGTCGACCTCGATGGCGTCGTCGAGGAAGCGGTCCAGCAGCACCGGCGACTTCTCGCTCACCTTCACGGCCTCGCGCATGTAGCGCTGCAGGTCCTTGTCGCCGTGCACGATCTCCATCGCGCGGCCGCCCAGCACGTAGCTGGGGCGCACGACCAGCGGGTAGCCTATCTCTTGCGCCAGGGCCAGCGCCTGCTCCTCGGTGCGTGCGGTGCGGTTGGGCGGCTGCCGCAGCCCCAGTTCCTGCAGCAGCTTCTGGAAGCGCTCGCGGTCCTCGGCGATGTCGATGCTGTCGGGGCTGGTGCCGATGATGGGCACGCCGGCGCGCTCGAGGTCCAGCGCCAGCTTCAGCGGCGTCTGGCCGCCGTACTGGACGATGACGCCGGTGGGCTTTTCCTTGTCGACGATCTCCAGCACGTCTTCCAGCGTCACCGGCTCGAAGTAGAGGCGGTCGCTGGTGTCGTAGTCGGTGGAGACCGTCTCGGGGTTGCAGTTGACCATGATGGTCTCGTAGCCGTCCTCGCGCATCGCCAGCGCGGCGTGGACGCAGCAGTAGTCGAACTCGATGCCCTGGCCGATGCGGTTGGGGCCGCCGCCCAGCACCATGATCTTCCTGCGCGTCGTCGGCTCGGCCTCGCATTCCTCGTCGTAGGTCGAGTACATGTAGGCCGTCTGCGTCGCGAACTCGGCCGCGCAGGTGTCCACGCGCTTGTAGACGGGGCGCACGCCCACGGCGTGGCGCTGCGCGCGCACCGCGTGCTGGTGCGTGCCCAGCAGCTTGGCCAGGCGGCGGTCGGAGAAGCCCTTCTGCTTGAGGTAGCGCAGTTCGGCCGCAGAGAGCCCCGCGAGCTCACGACCACCCAGCTGCCGCTCGATCGCGACGAGCTCTTCGATCTGCGCCAGGAACCAGGGGTCCACCGCGGTCTCGTCGAAGATCTCCTCCAGGGTCATGCCGATGCGGAAGGCGTCGGCCAGGAACAGGATGCGCTCGGGACCGACGTTGCCGATCTCGTCGATGATCTCGTCGCGATCGGCACTGCGCTCGGTGAGGCCGTCGATGCCGGTCTCCAGCCCGCGCAGCGCCTTCTGGAAGCTCTCCTGGAAGGTGCGGCCGATGGCCATGACCTCGCCCACGCTCTTCATCTGGGTCGTCAGGTGCGGGTCGGCGGCGGGGAACTTCTCGAAGGCGAAGCGCGGGATCTTCGTCACCACGTAGTCGATGCTGGGCTCGAAGCTCGCGGGCGTGGCACCGCCGGTGATGTCGTTGCGCAGCTCGTCCAGCGTGTAGCCGCAGGCCAGCTTGGCCGCCACCTTGGCGATCGGAAAGCCCGTGGCCTTGGACGCCAGCGCCGACGATCGCGAGACGCGCGGGTTCATCTCGATGACGATCAGCCGGCCGTTCTGCGGATTGACGGCGAACTGCACGTTGCTGCCGCCGGTATCGACGCCGATCTCGCGCAGGATGGCGATGCTGGCGTTGCGCATCACCTGGTATTCCTTGTCGGTCAGCGTCTGCGCCGGGGCCACCGTGATGCTGTCGCCGGTGTGGATGCCCATCGGGTCGAGGTTCTCGATGCTGCAGACGATGATGCAGTTGTCGGCGCGGTCGCGCACGACTTCCATCTCGAACTCCTTCCAGCCGATCAGGCTCTCCTCGATGAGCAGTTCCTTGGTCGGCGAGAGGTCCAGCCCGCGCTTGCAGATCTCCTCGAACTCTTCCGGGTTGTAGGCGATGCCGCCGCCGGTGCCGCCCATCGTGAAGCTGGGGCGGATGACCATCGGGAAGCCGGTGCCGCCGATCTCGGCCTGGATGTTTTTCTGCACCGCCAGCGCCTCTTCCATGCTGTGCGCGACGCCGCTCTTGGCCGAGTCCAGGCCGATGGACGTCATCGCGTCCTTGAACTTCATGCGGTCCTCGGCCTTCTCGATTGCCTTCTCGTTGGCGCCGATCATCTCCACGCCGTACTTCGCAAGAACGCCGTGACGGTGGAGGTCGAGCGCGCAGTTCAGAGCCGTCTGGCCGCCCATCGTCGGCAGCAGCGCATCGGGGCGCTCCTTGGCGATGATCTTCTCCAGCACCTGCCAGGTGATGGGCTCGATGTAGGTCACATCGGCCATCTCCGGGTCGGTCATGATCGTCGCCGGGTTGCTGTTGACGAGGATGACCTTGTAGCCCTCCTCGCGCAACGCCTTGCAGGCCTGGGCGCC
>CAIWPS010000737.1 GCA_903914615.1 uncultured beta proteobacterium
CCGAGATCGACGCCCCGCACGGCCACGACGCCTTCCTGCTCGAGGACCCGCGCTACCACGGCGTCATGCGGGCGTATTTCGAGCGCATCGCGGCCGAGTCTGAAGGGGCCGAGCGCCGGGCCGATCCCAAGCCGGCCCCTGTCCCCTCGGTGGACGAGGGGTCCCAATGAGCGAGCGCGCCGACCTCGAACTGATTGCCGACCTCGTGCCGGCGGGCAGCCGCGTGCTCGACCTCGGCTGCGGCAGCGGCGAGCTGCTGGCCCACCTGCGCGACCGCAAGGGCTGCAGCGGCTACGGCATCGAGCTCGACGACGCCAACGTGCTGGCGAGCGTGCGCCGCGGCATCGACGTCGTGCAGCTCAACCTGGAGGAAGGCCTGGCGCTGTTCGACGACCGCAGCTTCGACGTCGTGCTGCAGCTCGACACGCTGCAGCACCTGCGCCACACCGAGCGCATGCTGCGCGAGACAGCGCGCGTCGGCCGCATCGGCATCGTCAGCTTCCCCAACTTCGCGCACTGGCCCAACCGCCTGCAGGTGGCCGGCGGGCGCATGCCGGTGACGCGCGCGCTGCCCTACCAGTGGTACGACACGCCCAACCTGCGCGTCGGCACCTACGCCGACTTCGAAGGGCTGGCGCGCAAGTGCGGGCTCACGGTGACCGACAGCTTCGGCCTCCAGGACGGCCGCGTCGTGCGCCGCTGGCCCAACCTGCGTGCCAGCGTGGCGGTGTTCCGCTTCGAGCAGCCGCGCGCCTAGTGCAGGCGCGGCCGCGCGCGCCTACTTCTTCAGCAGCCCGCCCAGCAGGTTGCCCAGGTCGCCCAGGCCGCCCAGCCCGCCATCGGGCGCCGGCGCCGGCACCTGGCCGCCGGGGGTGAGCTTGTCCACGACGTGAGGGAGGATCTGCGACAGCTGCGCCGCCACGTCGCCGTGGCCCATGCCAAGCTGTTCTGCGAGCTGGCCTATCGTGCCCGAGCCCAGGACATGGGTGAGCTGATCGGCGCTGATGGGCAGGTTCTGCCCCGTGCCGACCCAGGAGTTGACGATGTCGCCCAGCCCGCCCTGGTGGAACTTGTCGACCAGACCGGCCAGGCCGCCGATGCCGCCGCTCTGCGCCAGCAGCCCCGAAAGCGCGCCCAGCAGGTCGCCCTGCCCCCCGCCTGTCTGGCCCTGGCCGAGGGCACCGATGACGCTGTCGAGCAAACCCATGCACTTCTCCTGACTGGTTGACGTAGGGGCCGACTGTGCACCAGTACCGGCGCCTGTCAACCCGCCTGCGGTCGGGTCTGCTGCAGGGCCAGCCAGGCCAGCACCGCCAGCGGCGCGGTGTCGGCACGCAGCACGCGCGGGCCCAGCGCCGTGGGCAGGTAGCCGGCGGCGCGCGCGGCGGCTTCCTCGTCGGCCGTGAAGCCGCCTTCGGGGCCGCTGAGCGTGGTCGCTTCAGCGGGCCACGGCGACAGCAGGGCGGGCAGCGCCCGGGCGCCCTCGCCCAGGCTCAGCAGCAGCCGGGCACCGCCGCGCGGGCGGCGCAGCCAGTCGGCCAGCGCCAGCACCGGCGCCACCGCGGGCACGCGGGCGCGACCGCATTGCTCGCAGGCGGCTTCGGCCACCGCCTGCCAGTGCTCGCGCTTGCGCTCGGCGCGCTCGCCGGCCAGGCGCAGCACCGAGCGTTCGGTGAGCAGCGGCTGGATGCACACCGCGCCCAGTTCGGTGGCCTTCTCCACCACCATGTCCATGCGCTCGTTGGCCGGCATCGCCAGCGCCAGCGTCACCGGCAGGGCCAGCTCGCGGTCCACGGCCCGCGGCGCGCCCACGCGCACCTGCACGGCGCTGCGCGTCACCGCCAGCACCTCGGCCGGCCAGTCGCAGCCGCTGCCGTCGAAGAGCCACAGCGCATCGCCGGGCTGCACGCGGCGCACCTGGGCGTGGCGGCTGGCGCCGGGCGGCAGCGCGATTTCGGCGCCGGCCGCCAGCGGCACGGCCACATGGAGCCGCATCGTCATGCCTGCAGCAGGGCCTCGACGGCCAGTGCCACCCCGGCCAGCGCGGCATCGTGGCCGGCGGGCGCAGCCAGCATCAGGCCTACCGGCAGTTCGCCGGCGGCGTGGCAGGGCAGGGTGAAGGCGCAGCCGTCGAGGAAGTTGATGGCGAAGGTGTTGCGCAGCAGCAGCCCGTTGGCCTTGAAGAAGGCCTCGTCGCCGGCCTGCAGATCGGCGATGGGCGGCGCGACGATGGGCACCGTGGGGCCGACCAGGGCGTCGAAGCCGGCGAGGCGCTGCTGCACGCGCCCGATCCAGTCGCGCCGCCGCTGCCCCATCACGATGTAGTCGGCGGCACTCACGCCCTCGCCGAGCGCGATGCGCTGCGCCACGCGCGGGTCGAATCGCTCGCGCTGCGTTCGCATGGCCTCGCGGTGGGTGGCCCAGGCCTCGACGGCCGAGAAGCCGCCGGGGGCGTTGATCTGCCCTACCTCCGCCAGCTCGGCCAGCGGCAGCGGCACGATCTGCGCACCGGCCTGCGACAGCCTCGAGAGCGCGCGTTCGAAGGCGCGGCCGACGCCGCCGTCCAGCGCGTCCAGCATCGCCGTCTGCGGCAGCGCCAGCCGCAGCCCGCGCACGTCGCGCGTCGTCGCCGCAAGTGGTGCGCCGGCCAGCACGGCATCGACGCGCAGGCAGTCGGCGACGCGCCGCGCCATTGCGCACACGGTGTCGAGCGTGAACGACAGCGGGTAGGCGCCGGCCAGCGGCGTGCGCGACTGCGTGTTCTTGAAGCCCACCAGCCCGCACAGCGCCGCCGGGATGCGGATCGAGCCACCGGTGTCCGAGCCCAGCCCCGCGAACGCCAGCCCCAGCGCCACCGAGACCGCCGCCCCCGACGACGAGCCGCCGGGAATGCGCGCCACGGCCGCGTCGGCGGGGTTCACCGGCGTGCCGTAATGCGGGTTGATGCCGACGCCCGAGAAGGCGAACTCGCTCATGTTCGTCAGGCCGACGACGGCCGCGCCGGCGGCCTTCAGCCGCGCCACGGCCTCGGCGTCGCGGTCGGCCGCCGGCGCACCCTGGCGCAGCACCGAGCCGGCCAGCGTCGTGCGGCCGGCGATGTCGTAGAGGTCCTTCACCGACACCGGCAGCCCGTCCAGCGCCAGCGGCGCCACGCCTTGCGCGCGGCGGGCGTCGGCGGCACGCGCCGCGGCCAGCGCCTCGGCGGCGAAGACGGCGGTGTAGACATGCGCCGCCGCCGGCGCGGCCGCGCCGGCCAGCACGCGCGCAATCTGCGCCTGATGGCTTTCGCCGCCCGCGGCCATGGCCTTCAGGCGGCGCTGCGCAGTTCGCGGCGCAGCACCTTGCCCACCGTGCTCTTGGGCAGCTCGTGGCGGAACTCGATGAAGCGCGGCCGCTTGTAGCCGGTGAGGTTGGCTTCGCAGTAGGCGCGGATCTCGGCCTCGCTGGGGCTGGTGCCGGCGGCGTCCTTGCGCACCACCACCAGCTTCACGGCCTCGCCGGCCTTGGCGTCGGGCACGCCCACGGCGGCACATTCCAGCACCCCGGGCATCTGGGTCACGACGTCCTCGACCTCGTTGGGGTAGACGTTGAAGCCGCTCACCAGGATCATGTCCTTCTTGCGGTCGACGATGCGGAAATAGCCGCGTTCGTCCACGAGCCCGACGTCGCCGGTGCGGAACCAGCCGCCTTCGAGCATGACCTTGGCGGTCTCGTCGGGGCGCTGCCAATAGCCGGCCATCACCTGCGGGCCGCGGATGGCGATCTCGCCCGGCGTGCCGGCGGGCACCTCGCGGCCCTCGTCGTCGACCAGCATCAGCTCGGTGCCCGGCAGCGGCAGGCCGATGTTGCCGCTGTAGGCGGTGCTGTCGACCGGGTTGCAGGTGGCCGAGGGGCTGGTCTCCGACAGGCCGTAGCCCTCGCAGATCGGGCAGCCGGTCCTTTGCAGCCAGGCCTTGGCGGTGGCCTGCTGCACCGCCATGCCGCCGCCGACGGCCAGCTTCAGGCTGCTCCAGTCGACACGGTCGAAGTCGGGGTGGTTCAGCAGGGCCGCGAACAGCGTGTTCACCGCCGGCAGGCTGTGGAAGCGCTGGCGCGACAGCGTGCGCAGCAGGCCGGGCAGGTTGCGCGGGTCGGGAATGAGCACGGTGCAGCCGCCCATGTACAGGCCCAGCATCATGATGACGTTGAAGCCGAAGATGTGGTACAGCGGCAGCGCGCCCACCGTCACCACCTGCTCGCCGGGGGCGATGCGGGCCAGCGCCGGGCGGTACCAGGCCTCGGACTGCAGCAGGTTGGCCACCAGGTTGCGATGCAGCAGCACCGCGCCCTTGCTGACGCCGGTGGTGCCGCCGGTGTACTGCAGCACGGCGATGTCCTCCGGCCCCGACGCCACCGGCTGCAGCACGAGGCGGCGGCCGCGTGCCAGCGCCTCGTTGAAGCGCATCGCGCCCGGCAGGCTGGCGATGGCGAAGGGCTTGCTGCCCTTGCGCGCGAAGTGGCTCACCAGCGGGCCGCGCAGCGCACCCAGCATGTCGCCGGCGGCGCTCAGGATGACCTTGCGCGTGGGCACGGCGTCCCACACCTGGCGCAGCGTGGGGGCGAAGTTCTCGAAGACGAAGATGGCCTTGGCGCCGCTGTCCTTGAGCTGGTGCTCGAGTTCGCGCGGCGTGTACATGGGGTTGACGTTGACCACCACCAGCCCGGCGCGCAGGATGGCCGCCACCGCCACCGCGTACTGCGGCACGTTGGGCATCATCACCGCCACGCGGTCGCCGCGCGCCAGCCCCATCGACTGCAGGCAGGCCGCCAGCGCGCGCGAGCCGGCGTCGATCTGGGCGTAGCTGAACACGCGGCCCAGGTAGCGCAGCGCGGGCCTTTCCTGGAACTTGGCCAGGCTGTCGTCCAGCAGCGCCACCAGCGATGGGTAGAGGTCGGTGCACACCTCGGCCGGCACGCCGGCGGGGTACTGCCTGAGCCAGATCTTCTCCATCGCCGCCTTGTCGAAACCTGTGCCGATTCTGACCAAAGGCTGACGCCAGGGTCATCAGGGGATTCGATAGCGCCCGCGCGCCCGCCGATGCGGCGGCGGCCCCGGCCCGCCGTTGCGGCTACTCCACGGCCTTGACCATGTCCTCGACGACCTTCTTGGCGTCGCCGAAGACCATCATCGTCTTGTCCATGTAGAACAGCTCGTTGTCCAGGCCGGCGTAGCCGCTGGCCATGCTGCGCTTGTTGACGATCACGGTCTTGGCCTTGTAGGCCTCGAGGATCGGCATGCCGTAGATGGCGCTGCCCTTGACGTGCGCGGCCGGGTTCACGACGTCGTTGGCGCCCAGGATGATGGCGACGTCGGCCTGGCCGAACTCGCCGTTGATGTCCTCCATCTCGAAGACCTGGTCGTAGGGCACCTCGGCCTCGGCCAGCAGCACGTTCATGTGGCCCGGCATGCGCCCGGCCACCGGGTGGATGGCGTACTTCACCGTGATGCCCTTGGCCGTGAGCTTGGCCGCCAGTTCCTTCACCGCATGCTGTGCACGCGCCACCGCCAGGCCGTAGCCGGGCACGATGACCACCGTCTCGGCGTTGCCCAGCACGAAGGCGGCGTCGTCGGCGCTGCCGCTCTTGACGTTGCGCTTGGGCGCGCCGCCGGCCGCACCCGCCGCGGCCGTCTCGCCGCCGAAGCCCCCGCCGATGACGTTGAAGAACGATCGGTTCATCGCCTTGCACATGATGTAGCTCAGGATCGCGCCCGAGCTGCCCACCAGGCTGCCGGCGACGATGAGCATGGCGTTGTTCAGGCTGAAGCCGATGCCCGCCGCCGCCCAGCCCGAGTAGCTGTTGAGCATGCTCACCACCACCGGCATGTCGGCGCCGCCGATGGGGATGATCAGCGTCACGCCGAGCACGAAGCCCAGCAGGATGACGATGACGAAGGCGTGCTGGTAGCCCGACATGAAGAACACCGCGCAGGCCCACAGCGCCAGCAGGCCCAGCACCAGGTTGACCTTGTGCTGGCCGGGGAAGGTGACCGGCGCGCCCTGGAAGAGGCGGAACTTGTACTTGCCGCTGAGCTTGCCGAAGGCGATGACGCTGCCGGTGAAGGTGACGGCGCCGATGAAGGCCCCCAGGGCGAGTTCGATGCGGTTGCCGCCCGGGATCGGGCCGCCCTTCTCGACGATGGAGAAGGCCCAGGGCTCGACCACCGCGGCGACGGCGATGAACACCGCCGCCAGGCCGATCATGCTGTGGAAGAAGGCCACCAGCTCGGGCATCTTGGTCATCTCGACGCGCTTGGCCATGACCGCGCCGATGCTGCCGCCGACCACCAGCCCGACCAGCACCCACAGCATGCCCTGGGCACGCGTCTGCCCCATCTCGCCCGAGAGCTTGACGATGAGCGCCGCCGTCGTCAGCACGGCGATCAGCATGCCGACCATGCCGAAGAGGTTCCCGCGGATCGAGGTCGTCGGGTGCGACAGCCCCTTGAGCGCCTGGATGAAGCAGACGCTGGCGACCAGGTACAGCAGCGTGACGAGGTTCAGGCTCACGGCTTGCCCCCCGCGGCCGGCGCCTTCTTCTCCTTCTTCTTGAACATCTCCAGCATCCGCCGCGTGACGAGGAAGCCGCCGAAGATGTTCACCGCCGCCAGCGCCACCGCCGCCACGCCCATGAACTTGCCCAGCGGCGTTTCGGTGAGCGCCGCGGCCAGCATGGCGCCGACGACGACGATGGCGCTGATGGCGTTGGTGACGGCCATCAGCGGCGTGTGCAGCGCCGGCGTGACGGTCCAGACGACGTGGTAGCCGACGTAGATGGCCAGCACGAAGATGATGAGGTTGGTGACGGTGTGGCTGACGATGTCCATGGCTTATTTCCTCTTGATCTCGCCGTTCTGCGTCATCAGGCAGGCGACGACGATGTCGTCGTCCATCGGCACCTGGAAGCCGCCGTCCTTCGGCAGCACCAACTTCAGGAAGTCGAGCACGTTGCGCGCGTACAGCGACGACGAGTCGGCCGCCACCAGCGCCGGGATGTTGGTCTCGCCGATGATCGTCACGCCATGCCTGACGACGGTCTGGCCGGCCACCGTGAGCGGGCAGTTGCCGCCCGCCGGTGCCGCCATGTCGACGATGACGCTGCCCGCCTTCATCGACTTGACCATGTCCTCGGTGATCAGCACCGGTGCCGCGCGGCCCGGGATCAGCGCCGTGCTGACGACGATGTCGGCCTGCGCCACGCGCTTGGCCACCTCCACCTTCTGGCGCTCGAGCCAGCTCGGCGGCATCGGCTTGGCATAGCCGCCCACGCCCTCGGCGGCTTCCTTCTCCTCAGGCGTGTCGTAGCTGACGTCGATGAACTTCGCCCCCAGGCTCTCGACCTGTTCCTTCACGCTCGGCCGCACGTCGGAAGCCTCGATCACCGCGCCCAGCCGCTTGGCGGTGGCGATGGCCTGCAGCCCCGCCACGCCCACGCCCAGGATGACGACGCGGGCGGCCTTGATGGTGCCGGCCGCCGTCATCAGCATCGGGAACAGGCGCTGATATTTGTCGGCGGCCATCATCACCGCCTTGTAGCCGGCGATGTTGGCCTGGCTGGACAGCACGTCCATGCTCTGCGCCCGCGTCGTGCGCGGCGCCGCTTCCAGCGCGAAGCTGGTCAGCCCGGCGGCGGCCAGGCGGGCCAGGTTGTCCTTGTCGAAGGGGTTGAGCAGGCCGACCAGCGCCGTGCCGCTCTTCATCAGGCTCAGCTCGTCGGCGTCGGGGCTGCGCACCTTGAGCACCAGCTCGGCGGCGAAGGCGCCGGCGCGGTCGGTGATCTCGGCGCCGGCGGCCACGTAGGCCTCGTCGGTGGCGCTGGCGGCGATGCCCGCCCCGTGCTGCACGCGCACCTGGTGGCCCTGGGCCTTGAGTTTCTTGGCCGTCTCGGGCGTGACCGCGACACGGGTCTCCCCGGCCGCGGTTTCCAGCGGTACGCCGATCAGCATGTGAGGCTCCTCGTCCTTGTCTTTTTGCGGGCGTGCGAAGCTACCACAAACGCCCCGCGTTTCAGGCCGCGGTGTCAGCCGGCGCGGCGGCGCGTGGCCTCGGCCTCGGCTTCGCAGCCGATGCAGCGCAGCGCCTGCGGCTCGGCCTTCAGGCGCTCGAAGGGGATGTCGCAGCCGCAGGCGCTGCAGCGGCCGTAGCGGCCTTCGCGCAGCCGCGCCAGCGCCTGCCGGACCTCGCTCAGCTCGCGCTCTTCCAGCTCGGTCAGGGCCACGCCGACTTCGCGTTCGCCCTCGCGTTGCGCCGCTTCGCGCGCGTCCTGCGCCAGCACCTCGTGGGCCTGCTCGGCGCGCGACTCGCCGCCCGACTGCGCCGCCAGGCGGCCGGCCAGTGCGCGCTGGCGCTGCTGCAGTTCGGCCTCCAGCAACGCGCGCTGACCGACGGTGAGGTGCGTGCTCATGGGCGGGTCTCCTCGAATCCCGGGGCCATCTTGCGCCGGCGCGCCCGGCGCGCCCTTGCGCCGCATCAAGGCCGGGCGCGCTGCCTAGAATCAGCGCCATGCCCGAGTCCTCGTCGCCCTTGCCCCATGCCTGTGACGTGCTCGTCGTCGGCGCCGGCCCGGCCGGCAGCGCCTGCGCGCAGTGGCTGGCGCGGGCCGGCTGGGACGTGCTGCTCGCCGACCAGCAGGCCTTCCCGCGCGACAAGGTCTGCGGCGACGGCCTCATCCCCGACACCCACGCCGCGCTGCGCCGCCTGGGCGTGTACGACGAGGTCGCGGCGCTGGCCACGCCGGTGACGCATGTGCGCTGCGTCGGCCCGCGCGGCGGCCATGTCGAGGTGCCGGGCACGCTCAGCGTGCTGCCGCGCAAGACGCTGGACCACGTGCTGGTGCGCGCCGCCCAGCGTGCCGGCGCGCGGCTGCTGGCGCCGCTGCGCTTCGAGTCGCCGCTGCTCGACGGCGACCGCGTGGTCGGTGCACGGCTGCGTGCCGGCGATGTGCTGCACGACATCACCGCGCGCTGGGTCGTGCTGGCCACCGGTGCGGTGCCGCAGGCGCTGATGGCCGCCGGCCTGTGCGATCGCCACACCCCCAGCGGCGTGGCCCTGCGCGCCTACGTGCGCAACGACACCCTGGCCCATGCGCACCCGTTCGCCCGCAGCCAGCTGCAGATGGCCTGGCACGGGCGGCTGCGCGGCGGCTACGGCTGGATCTTCCCGGCGCCCGGCGGCCTGTACAACATCGGCGCCGGGCTCACCGGCAGCCACATCAAGCAGCGCAACGGCAAGGGCCGCATGCAGCCGCGCAACCTGCGCGCCATGTTCGACGCCTTCTGCGAGGTCTACGCCCCGGCCGCCGAGCTGATGCGCGGCGGCGAGCTGGTGGGCGAGGTGAAGGGCGCGCCGCTGCGCTGCTCGCTGCTCGGCGCGCGCTGGTCGCGCCCCGGCCTGCTGGCCACCGGCGAGGCCATCGGCAGCACCTACGCCTTCAGCGGCGAGGGCATCGGCAAGGCCATGGAAACCGGCCTGCTGGCCGCCGAAGCACTGCTGCAAAGCCGCGACGCGCCCGACGGCGAAGTGCAGCAGCGCTACGCCGCGGCGCTGGGCGCGCTGCAGCCCAAGTTCGACTGGTACGAAATCGCCAGCCGCGTCAACGTCCACCCCTGGCTGGCGGACTTCGTGGTCTGGCGCGCCCGCCGCAGCCCGCGCATCCTTCGCCGCATGTCGGGCGTGCTGGAAGAGACGCAGAGCCCCGGCCACCTCTTCACGGTGCGCGGCATGACCAAGCTGATGTTCGAATGAAACCCCTGGAAGCCGCCCGATGAATCTGCCCCCGTTCGCCCGTCCCACCGCCCTCGTCGCGGCCACCCTGCTGGCCGCCTGCGGTGGCGGCGGCGGTTCAGCGGGCGGCCAGCCGCCGACCGTCAGCAGCACCAGCGCCAGCACGGCCACGCCGATGTACAGCCAGACCCTGGTCGTCACCGTCAACGGCAATAACCTCGACCAGGGCCTGGGCGGCAGTTCCACCGGCTGCAGCAGCGTCACCCTCGGCACCACCGCGCCCTACGTCAGCACGGCCACCACGGCCTACCTGAAGTGCACCGTCGCGGGCGTTGGCGCGCAGGTGCTGAACGTCACCCGCAGTGCCGACGGCACGACGCTGGCCACGCAGGCCTTCACGGTCGCGGTGCCGCAGGTGACATTGGCGGTGAGCAACGGCGCCGGGGTCGGCGGCAACGTCGTCATCACCCTGGCGCCGGTGCAGTCGCCGATCACCGTCAACAACTTCCTGGCCTACGTCAACAGCGGCTTCTACAACGGCACCGTCTTTCACCGCCTGTCCCCCGGATTCGTGATCCAAGGCGGCGGCTATGCCGCGCCGCTGGCGGTCAGCCCCAACACGCCCGCGCTCAAGCCCACCAACGCCGGCATCACGCTGGAGGACCTCAACGGCCTGTCCAACCTGCAGTGGACGGTGGCGATGGCGCGCGGCAGTTCGCCCACGTCGGGCACTTCGCAGTTCTTCATCAACCTGGTCGACAACACCAGCCTGGACGGCACCAGCACGACCTACGGCTATGCGGTCTTCGGTGCCGTCACCACCGGCACCGACGTCGTCACGGCGATGGCCGGGGCGCCGTGCAGCCCGTGGCCGACCTTCTTCGGACCGAACAGCAGGGACTGCCTGCCCTCGCCCAACCTGGTCGTCACCGGCGCCGTGCAGACGCGCTGAGCGGCCGGGCGCCATCGCCATGTGCCAGCTGCTGGGCATGAACGCCAACACGCCGACCGACGTCATGTTCAGCTTCGCCGGCCTGGCCACGCGCGCCGACGAGCACAAGGACGGCTTCGGCATCGCCTTCTTCGAGGACCGCGGCCTGCGCCACTTCATCGACAACCAGGGCGCGCGCTGCTCGCCGGTGGCCGAGATGGTGCAGCGCTACCCGATCCGCAGCGACAACGTCATCGCCCACATCCGCAAGGCCACGCAGGGCCGCGTCACGCTGGAGAACAGCCACCCCTTCGTGCGCGAGCTGTGGGGCCGCTACTGGGTGTTCGCGCACAACGGCGACCTCAAGGACTTCGCGCCGCGCCTGCACGGCGCCTTCCGCCCCGTGGGCGACACCGACAGCGAGCGCGCCTTCTGCTGGCTGATGCAGGAGCTGGCCAAGGCCCACGCCAGCGTGCCCAGCATCGGCGAGTTGAGCGCGACGCTGCGCGAGCTGCTGCCGCGGCCGGCGGCGCACGGCACCTTCAACGTGCTGCTGTCCAACGGCCAGGCCTTGTGGGCGCATGGCACGACGGCACTGCACTCGCTGCAGCGTCGCCACCCCTTCGGCGCGGCGACGCTGGCCGACGCCGACCTGAGCGTGGACTTCGCGGCGCTGACGACGCCGCGCGACCGCGTCACCCTCGTCGCCACCGAGCCGCTGACCAGCGACGAGGCGTGGGAGGCCTTCGCGCCCGGCGAGCTGCGCGTGTTCCGCGGTGGCGAGCGCGTGGCGGCGTAGGCCTGCAAGCCGTCGCCGCGGGCTGCAGGCCGTGGCGCGCGCGCCGCTGTCCAACCGCTGCCACCTCGGCAGGCGGCGCGCCGCCTTCTAGACTGCGCTGCATGCCCTTCCCGCACATCGACTGGTCGCAGCTGTGGTACCCCGGCCCGCGGCGCGCGTTCACGGCCGAGGAGATGGCGCGCGCCGGCAGCGATGCACCCAGCCCGACCCTGGTGACCATCGCCGGCATCAACTTCGCCAGCGTCGCGTTCGCCATCCTGGTGCTGGCGCCGGCGGCGCAGACCGCGCGACTGACCGCCGCCCTGGTGGCCGTGGCGGCGCTGGGCATGGCCGCGGCACGCTGGCTGTGGTGGCGCCCCTGGCGCCGGCCGTTGCTGCAGGCCACCCTGGCCATGACGCTGGTGGCGACGCTGCTCACGGCGGGCATACGCTGGCGCGTCGCCGAGCACGAAGCCCGGTATGCGACCGTGCTGACCCTGGTCGTCGGCAACGGCTGCCTTGTCGTCGCCCTGTGGTTCATGGTCGTCTGGCGCGGGCACACGATCGAGGCGCGCCTGCGCGAGCAGGCCGAGCGCCAGAAGTCCATCGAGATGGCGCGTCGCCTGGCCAGCGCGCAGCTGGAGCCGCATTTCCTCTTCAACACCCTGGCCTCGCTGCAGCACTGGGTGCAGACGCAGGACGAGCGCGCCGCGCCGCTGCTGGTGGCGCTGACAGGCTACCTGCGCGCCACGCTGCCGCTCTTCAACCGCCCGTTGCTGGCCGCGGGCGATGAGCTGCTGGCCATCGAGCGCTACCTGCAGGTGATGCAGATGCGCCTTTCCACCGCCCGGCTGGCCTGGCGCTTCGAGGTCGACGAGGCCCTGCGTGCGCTGGCGCTGCCGCCGGGCCTGTTGCTGACGCTGGTGGAGAACGCCGTCGCCCATGGCATCGAGCCGCGGCTGGCCGGTGGCGAGATCGTGCTGCGCGGCCGCCGTGAGGGCGATGCCGTCGTCTTCGAGGTTCAGGACAACGGCGCCGGCCCGGCCGCCGGGGCCAGCGACGGCGTCGGCCTGGCCAACGTGCGCGAACGCCTGCGCCTGGTCTGCGGCGATGCCGCGCGGCTGACGCTCGGCCCCGCGCCCGGCGGTGGCTGCCTGGCACGCATCCACCTGCCCCACCCCCTGCCCACACCATGACCACCGCACTGATCGCCGACGACGAGGAAGCCCCGCGCGAGCAGCTGCTGGCCGCCCTGCGTGCCGCCTGGCCCGAGCTGCAGGTGCGGGCCACCGCCGCCAACGGCGCCGATGCCTGGGACGCCTTCCTGGAACACGAGCCCGAGGTCTGCTTCCTCGACATCCGCATGCCCGGCCTGTCCGGCATCGACGTCGCGCGGCGCATCGGCGCCCGCGCCCAGGTCGTCTTCGCCACCGCCTACGGCGACCACGCGCTGGCCGCCTTCGACGCCGGCGCGGTGGACTACCTGCTCAAGCCCGTCGAGCCCGAACGCCTGGCGCAGACGGTGGCACGGCTGCGCGCCCGCCTGGCCTCTTCAGCGGCCCCCGCGGTGCCGGCGGCCGCGCTGCAGGCGCTGCTGGAACAGCTGGCTGCACCTTTGCGCCGCACGCCGCCGCTGGCGGTGCTGCAGGCCAGCGTCGGGCGCGAAGTGCGGCTGATCCGCAGCGACGAGGTCGTCTACTTCGAGAGCGATGCGCGCTACACCCGCGTCGTCTTCGACGGCGGCGATGCCCTCATCCGCACGCCGCTGAAGGAGCTGCTGGGCCAGCTCGACGAGCAGCTGTTCTGGCAGGTGCACCGCAGCGTCATCGTCAACCACCGCCATGTCGCCAGCGCGGTGCGGGTCGACGAAGGCCACATGCACCTGACGCTGCGCGGCCGCAGCGAGAAGCTGCCCGTGTCGCGCCACTTCCAGGGCCTGTTCAAGGGTCAGTGAGGACGCGGCAGCGCGAAACGCGCAGGTAGCATCGGCCCACCCCCGCCACGCTGCACGCCTTCGCCATGCCCGCATTCCCGGTTCCCCGTTTCGAACAGTTCTACCGCCACGCCGAACTCACCCGCCTGCTGCAGGACTACGCCGCCGCGGCGCCGCAGCTGATCGCGCTGAGCTCGCTGGGCAAGAGCTTCGAGGGTCGCGACATCTGGCTGCTGACGATCACCAACCAGGCCACCGGCGCCGACACCGACAAGCCCGCCTTCTGGGTCGACGGCAACATCCACGCCGCCGAGCTCACCGCCGGCACGGCCTGCCTGTACTGGCTGCACAAGCTGGCCAGCGGCTACGACACCGACCCGGCGGTGAAGCAGCTGCTGGACACCCGCGTCGTCTACCTGGTGCCGCGCCTGAACCCCGACGGCGCCGAGCTGGCGCTGGCCGACCGGCCGCGCCACATCCGCTCGTCGACGCGGCCCTACCCCTACGACGAAGAGCCGGTCGACGGCCTGACCATCGAGGACGTGGACGGCGACGGCCGCGTGCTGCAGATGCGCATCCCCGACCCCCACGGCCCCTACAAGAAGCACCCCGCCGAGCCGCGGCTGATGGTCGCGCGCGAGCCCGGCGAGTTCGGCGGCGAGTACTACCGGCTGGTGCCCGAAGGCACGCTGAAGAACTTCGACGGCCTGAAGATCACCGCCAACCCCGACCGCGAAGGCCTGGACCTGAACCGCAACTTCCCCGCCTACTGGCGGCAGCAGTTCGAGCAGGTGGGCGCCGGCCCCTACCCGACCAGCGAGCCCGAGGTGCGGGCGATGGTGGACTTCATCGTCAGGCACCCGAACATCGGCGCCGCGGTCAGCTTCCACACCCACAGCGGCGTCATCCTGCGGCCCATGGGCACGCAGAGCGACGACGACATGACGCCCGAAGACCTGTGGATGTACCAGCGCTTCTCCGACCTCGGCGCCAAGCTCACCGGCTACCCCGCGATCAGCATCTGGCACGACTTCAAGTACCACCCCAAGCAGGTCATCACCGGCACCCAGGACTGGATCTACGAGCACCTGGGCGCGCTCTTCTGGACGGTGGAGATCTGGGCCCCGAACAAGGAAGCCGGCATCACCGACTACAAGTGGATCGACTGGTACCGCGAGCACCCGCCCGAGGACGACCTGAAGCTGCTGAAGTGGAGCGACGAGCAGTGCGGCGGCCAGGCCCATGTCGACTGGTACGCCTACCGCCACCCGCAGCTGGGCATGGTCGAGCTGGGCGGCTGGGACCGCATGAACTACTGGCGCAACCCGCCGCCGCACCTGCGCGAGCGCGAGGCGGCGCGCTTCCCGGCCTGGATGATGCAGCTGGCGCTGTCGCTGCCCAGGCTGGAGGTGCTGCGCACGGAAGTGCGCGCGCTGGGCCCCGACAGCTGGCGCGTGCGCTTCGCGGTGGCCAACAGCGGCTGGCTGCCTTCCTACGTGAGCAAGCGCGCGCTGGAACGCAAGACGGTGCGCGGCACGGTGTTCCAGATCCACCTGCCGGCCGGCGTGACGCTGGCCAGCGGCCGCGAGCGCGTCGAGGGCGCGCACCTGGAAGGCCATGCACCGAAGGCCTCGCTGCAGGCCTTCCTGCCCAACCGCGAGATCACCGGCGACCGCGCCGTGGTGGAGTGGGTGGTGCGCGGGCCGCGTGGTGCGGCGATCGCGCTGACGGCGACGGCGGATCGGGCCGGGACGGTGAGGACGGAAGTCACGCTGGACTGAGCCCGGCGGGCGGCGACTTCTGACCGCCTGGCCGATTCGTCGGCCTCCTTGCGGATTCGCGGCACCTTTTCCTGGCTTCGTCGCGTGGCACGGGCGTTCCGGTCGCAGCACGCGCACATTGCGCATCAGCAGATGGAATGAGCGGCGGTTGTTCCGCAGCTTGCGTCATTCCCGCGGTGGACCTAGCCTCGCGCATCGCGCATCCGGCGGGTCCGCCGCGGGCCGGACCACAGGAGGAGAGACCCCGTGCACACCCACACCCGAAGCGCCAGTCTTGCGCAGGCCGGACTGGCGGCCGTCCTGACCCTCGGCATCGCCGCCCCGGCCTGGGCTCAGGTGCCGGTCGATCCGATCCGGGAGAGGGTACGCGACCCGAATCCCTGTCAGGTGGTCAACTGCGATGCGCGCCCGCAGAGCGTGGCGATCCTGCTGGCAAGCGATCCCGGGGAGGTGCTCCGGTCCAAGGCGGCCCCGGTCGCCCAGCAGCTCGAGTCGCTGAAGTTCGTGGCCGGTCAGGCCGCGCTGGCGCAGTCGTCGCTGGACCTGCTGCGCAGCGGCGCATTCAAGAAGCAGGTCGCCGACTTGCCGAGAGGCACGAGGCTGATGGTCCACGTCGCCGCCGACCCCCAACTGCCGCCTGCGAAAGCCAAGAGTCTGATCGAGCGACGGGTCCGGGCCTTCAACCGGGTTCTCGCTCAGAACGGCATTCCTAGCGGCAAGATCGCATTCACCGCGGCACCGTAGCGGCCAGCGCGGCGTCGGCGGCTGCACGTTCGACCTCCGGCGCGCTGGCGAGCGCGGCGGCGACGAGCCGGCGGGCGCGTTCGATTTCGCGTCGGCACTGCTCGCGATGGGCCTGCAACCACGACGCGTCGTCGGCGCCCGGCAGCAGCGCGCCGTTGCCGCAGTCGACGATGCGCGCCACCAGGGCGATGACCTGGCAGGTCGGTGCCGAGGCCAGGCTCAAGCGATCGAGTTGCTGGATCAGCGTGCGCCGATGCGCCACATCGGAGCTGACGAACCGGGTGTCCAGTCCCACGCGACCTTCGCTCACCACGACCAGGCGATGGGCATCATCGCCGAGCAGGCGGCGCAGGCGCTGGACCGTTGTCTCGAGGTTCTTGGCCGCATCGTCGCCAGCGGCATCGGGCCACAGGGCGTCGCCCGCAGCGGCCATGCCCAGGCGCAGGCCCGGTGAGCAGGCCAGCAGGCGCAGCAGTTCCAGCGGCTTCTTGGCCACCTTGCCCTTGTGGTCCTGCATGAGCGCGCGCCCGTGCAGCCGCGCCGCGAAGCCGCCGAACAGCCGCAGGTGCAGCGCCCAAGGCCAGCGCTCGTCGGCGTCGTCGGGGGCCGGCAGATCGCGGCTGCGTATGACCTCGGCCACGAAGACGGGTTCGACGTCGTCGCGCAGGGCCAGCGCACAGGCTTTGGCCGCCAGTGTCGGAAGCAGGCGCAGGAAGGTCGTGTAGCGCACGCGCTGGGCGCTGGCCAGGCCGCTGGCCAGCAAGGCGCGGCGCGCCGTGGCGTTCCCTTGCTCGATGTTCAGGGCACGCAGCAGGTCGTGCAGGCAGCCGAAGACCTCGGCATCGCGATCGACATGGATCCGCCGGCGCTGCTGCAGCCAAGCTTCGGCCTCGGCCAGCCGCCCGTTGGCCAGCAGCAACTGCGCCAGGTCGAGGTCGAAACCCGCGCAGTCGTTGTCGCTGAGCCCGTGCTGCCGCGCCAGCGCCAGCACTTCCTGCAAGATCGCCAGGGCGCGCGCCGGCTGACCGCGCGCCAGCTGCAGACGCGCGCCCATCTGCTTGAACAGCAGCAGTTGCAGCTCCCGTCCGGCACCCCATTGCGGCTGGATCGAGGCCTCGATCGCGGCGGCCTCATCGAGCCGGCCACGGTCGATCAACAGCCGCAGCAGCACCAGCGCATTCATGGCCCGCAGATGCGTGAGAGCGTGCGCCGCGGCAAGCTCGTCCGAGCGACGCCACGCCGATTCGGCACGCTCCAGATTGCCGATCTGGTAGTGCACCACGCCGTGCAGATGCAGCCACCGGGCGCGCATCAGCGCAGAAGCGGCGGAGAAATGCGTCGGCTCTTCGACGCTGATGGCGATGGCGTCGATGCGTTCGAACTGGCCGCGCACGATCGCCAGATTGACGAGGGCCAGCGCGGCGATGAGCCTCTCGTCGGGCGCCAGCGCTGCCTGCAGTGGACGCAATTGCGCCGCCAGCCAGTCGGTCGCCGCATCGGCCACGGGGCCGGGTTCGCCACCGAAGATGGCACGCGCCACGGCACCAGCCTGGAGCCAAAGCGTGTCCTGCGGCGCTGCCTTCATGCCTGCACCCATGGGCTCCGCGGCCCGCCCCAGCCAGTCGTTCATCTGGCCGATCAAGCCCATGTCGATGACGCACAGCACCAGGGCCACGTGGGCATCCACACCTGCGGCCGCCTCGTCACCGCGCGACCGGTGCCCTGCATAGGCGCGCTCCAGGCAGGCCAGCGCATCGGCACCCTCCGTCATCACCGCCAGCAGCGCCCGCCACCGCGCCACGTCCGGCCACTCGGCCAGCGCCTCGTCCGGCACCCCCGCACAGGTCTGCCGCAGCGCCTGCACATCCCACGCTCGCCACCACCCCCGGCCCTTTTCAGCCAGCAGTTCGTGGGCCTGCAGTGGGGTGAGTGACGCCTGGTCCATGAACCCTTGCACGGTTGCTGCCGTGGCGACGCGCTCGATTCTGCCCATCTGTGGGCCATCCGTGGGGTCCACGTCACTAACCTGCCAGCCACAGGGCCTCGAAGGCCCGCTTCTTGTCAGTCAGTCAGGGGAAAGCAAATGGAACACGACGATCCCGTCCGCCAGTGGCAACGCGCGCTGCAGTCCTTGCTGCCCGGCCTGGACCTCGCGGGTCCGGCCGCGCCGGGCGCACCCGAAGGCCAGCGCGCGGCGCTGCTGGGCCTGCTGCAGGCGCTGATGCAGGCGGCGCCGGCGCGGCCGCCGCTGCAGTGGATCAACGCCTCGATCGGCCAGCAGCTGCGGCTGATCCCGGTGCGCGAGGTGCTGTACTTCCAGGCCGACACGAAGTACACGCGCGTCGTCACCGCCGACGGCGAGGCGCTCATCCGCAAGCCGCTGAAGGAGCTGCAGGACGAGCTCGACGCCGGCGTCTTCTGGCCCATCCACCGTTCGACCATCGTCAACGCGCATGCCATCGGCAGCGTCACGCGCGACGAGCGCGGCCGGGTCTTCGTGCGGCTGAAGCAGCGCGACGAGCGGCTGGCCGTCAGCGAAGGCCACATCCACCGCTTCCGCCAGATGTGAGGCCCCGCCTGCTGCGCCGCACAGGACGCGGCAGGCGCCTTCAATGCCCGGCCCCGGCCAGCCGCAGCCCGGCGCGGTCGGCGGCCTGCCATTGCGCCACCGCCTGCGCCATGCAGGCTTGGCGCCCGTCGCGCGTGGGCTGCTGCGCGCAGCCGCGGGCGACGGCCACGGCCTGCGGCGTGTCTGGCAGCCAGGACGCCTGCGAAGCCTGCGCGAACAGCGTCACGACGCCCCCGCACAAGGCCACGGCCAGGGCGACGCCGAGCGCGACGGCGCGCAGGCGAAGGCCCTTGGCGGGGCGGTAGCCGGGATTCGAATTGAAGCTGTGCATGGTGGTCTCCCTGGTGGCGCCCGATGCGCCAGGCAGGAGGCCCGGGCATCGAACTGGACCGCAGCTTAGGAAGGCGCGGCGCGCCGATCCAGGGTGTTGAGACAGGGCTTGCCGACGGCGCCCCCAACGCCCCGAATCGCGGCGCGAATCCGGCCCGCGGCCGGCCCCTTCAGTCGCCGCGCCTTCCGAAGTCGGCCGGGATGCGCACCAGCCCTGCCGCGGCGAACGACGGTAGCGTGGCCACGCAGGCCCAGGCGAAGAAGCCCAGGTAGCCCAGCCGGGCCTGCAGCCAGCCGGCCCACATGCCGGGCAGCATCATGCCCAGCGCCATGAAGCCGGTGCACAGCGCG
>CAIWPS010000738.1 GCA_903914615.1 uncultured beta proteobacterium
ACCGCCTTCATCACCCAGCCGCCGCCCGACCTCGGGCGCTGGGTGGGCCTGTTCGACCCTGCCGAGCTGCCCGTTCTGGCCGCGACGGCGATGGCGCTGGAAGAGCTGCGCGCCAACGAGGACGCCGTCGACGCCCACCTGCTGGCCGAGACCATCGCCAACGACCCGCTGATGACGCTCAAGCTGCTGGCCCATGTGGGACAGCTGCGCCGCGGCCGCGAGGGCAGCGACACCGAGACCGTCACCGCGGCGCTGGTGATGCTGGGGATTCCACCCTTCTTCCGCGCCTTCGGCGCCCAGCCGACGGTCGAAGACCGGCTGGCCGGGCAGGCCGAGGCGCTGGCCGGTTTCCAGCGCGTGCTTCAGCGCGCGCGGCGCGCGGCGCGCTTCGCCATCGGCTTCGCGGTCCACCGCATGGACCACGACGCGCCGGTGATCTACGAGGCCGCCCTGCTGCACGATTTCGCCGAGCTGCTGCTGTGGCTGCGCGCGCCGGCGCTGGCGCTGCAGGTCGCGCAGCGCCTGGCCGCCGACGCCACGCTGCGGTCCGCGGTGGTGCAGCGCGAGCTGCTGCACGTGGAACTGGACGAACTGGAGCACGCGCTGATGCTGGCCTGGCGGCTGCCTGCGCTGCTGGTGCAGATCACCGACGAGCACGCCCTGCCCGCGACGGCGCAGATGCGCAACGTGCAGCTGGCCATCCGCGTCGCACGCCACAGCATGCGCGGCTGGGACAACGCCGCCATGCCCGACGACCTGCGCGACATCGGCCAGCTGCTGAACCTGGTGCCCGAGGCTGCGGGCCGGCTGCTGCTGGAGATCGACGCCGAGGACGCGCCGGTCGCCTAGACGCGTCCGGGCCTCAAGGCCGGCGCGCTTCGATCACCACCTCCACGCGACGGTTCGGCAGCAGGCATTCCTGCAGGTCCGCGGTGCGCGTGTAGCGCTGCTCGCAGCCCTGGATCTGCTGCGTGTCGCCGCTGGCCGTCGTGCTGATGAGATCGGCGGCGATGCCCAGCTTGACCAGCTCGGCCTTGACGGTGGCGACGCGCTTTTCCGACAGGCGCTGGTTGTAGTCGCCCTTGCCGGTGCCGTTGAGCCGGTCGGCGTGGCCGGCCAGGTGGATGGCCTGCACCACCAGCTTGTCGCGCTGCACCTGGCGCACGAGGTTCTCGAGCTGCACGACCGAGAAGGGCCGCATGTTCGGCGCGTCGTGCCTGTCGAAATTGAAGAGCACGCCGGCGCTGAGCTGCACCAGTTGCAGCGGCGGCGGCACGGGGGGCGCCGGGGGCACGACGGGCGGCGGTGCCTCGCGAGCGACCGGGGGCGGCGGCGGGGCGGGCGGCGCGGGCGGCGGGGCGGGCGGCGCGGGCGGCGGGTTGCAGCTCTCGGCCAGCGCCTGCGCCTCGCCCAGCAGGTCTTCGGCGATCTGCACGTAGGGCTTGGCATGGCGCCACTGCTGCTGGTTGTATTCGTTGCCGGCATGCACCAGCTCGACCTCGGCGCAGGCCACCTTCTGCTGCGCGCAGCGCCAGCCGGCGTGGCCATGCAGCGCCGCGGCCTGGTCCCACAGGTCGGTGCGCAGCTTCGCCGCGCCGTTGACCAAGGGCGTGTCGGTAGGCAGCGGGCTGGTGCCGCGTTCCATGTCGACGATGAGTTTCTCGGACTCGCTCAGCGCAGCCTGCGGGAAGTCGCTGCGGTCGTTGCGCGTGTACTCGTGGAAGCTGACGTCGAGCCAGCATTGCGACTTCGAAAGGAAGTAGTCGCGCACCGGGCGGCCGCGGTCGTTCAGGCCCTTGATGCGGCCCTGCAGCGTCTCGTAGGCCTGCTGGTCGAGCGTGATCGCCTCGTCGCTGATGCGCGCCGCGGGCGGCTGCAGCTGCGTCTGCGACCACGCGCAGGGGCCGGCCAGCGCCAGCAGCGCGGCCAGGGTCGGCGGGGTGATCTTGTTCATCGGGGCAGGCTCCTGTTGACCACGGGGTCAGCGCCTTTGAAGAGGTTCTCGTCGAACTTGAAGCGCAGCCGCAGGTAGACGCCGCGGCGCGTGTATTCGTAGCCGGTGAGGTCGGCGTCGCCGGAGAAGCCGGTGACGTTGAAGCCGCCGGACAGCCACAGGTTGGTCTGCAGCAGGTAGCCCACCTCGGCACCGTAGGCGCCCTGGCGCGCACCCTCGCCGACCTGCACGGCGCCCAGCACGCCCAGGTCCCAGCGTTCACTGAGGTCGTAGACGAGGCGGCCCGACAGCAGCTGGGCCTGGAAGCTGCTGGGCACGCCGCCTTCGAAAAGGTCGCGCTGCCACTTCGCGGCGAACTGGCCGGTCAGCCACCAGGGCCGGCTGGGGTGCCAGTCGGCGTGGGTGGAGACGATCCAGGCGCGCGAGCGCAGCGGCCCGGTGGTGGCGTTGCTGTCGTCGCTCTCGTTCTTGTATTCGACCTTGCCCAGCGCGTTGAGGCGGTTGGTGTCGGTGTCGCGGTAGGCCAGGCCGAGCTGGGCACGGTCCTGGCGCACGCCGCCGCGCGCCGCGTAGTCGGTGTTGAGCAGGTAGTTGCGCGCCAGCAGCGTCCAGTCGCGCGCCAGCTTGCGCGCCACCATGGCCTGCCACAGCGTGGTCGTGAAGCTGTCGTCGCCGGGCGTGCTGGACAGGTCGCCGGAATGGCGCAGCTCGAGCTTGGTGCTGGCGCGCCACAGCGGGTTGGCAGTCCAGTCCAGCCCGGCGCTGACGGCGTTGACGGGCGCCGTGCTGCCCGAGACCACGCGCAGGTTTTCCACGCCGGTGCTGATGCGCCAGCCCTCGGCCACGTTCCAGGCGTTGCGCACGCCCGAGGCCAGCTGCAGGTCGCGCCCGTCGATGCCGTCGCGCAGGCGGTATTCGCTGAAGGCCTGGGTGTCCTTGAGGTAGCTGGTGTCGACGCCGAAGACGAAGGCGCCTGCGGTGCGCCCGGTGTCGGAGACGCCGCCCAGGTCGACCCACCCGCTCTGCAGTTCGTAGCGGCCGTACAGCCGGGTGCGCTCGGCCACGGTGTAGTCGCCGCCGAAGGAAACGCGGCGGCGGCGGTCGCCGGCCACGCTGTCCTCGGCCTCGGCGCCGAGGCTGAAGCGGTCGGTGATGCGCAGGCCCGCGCCCAGCCGCAGCGTGGTCGTCGACAGGCGCGTGCCGGCCGCCAGGCTGGTGGTGCTGGTGGGCAGGGCGCCCTGCTGGATCACCGGCAGGCCGGTGGCGGGGTCGATGGCCTGCTGGCCATAGCCCAGGGCGCCGCCACCCGAGCCGCTGCCGATGCTGCTGGTCAGGCCCTGCGTCGATTCGTAGGGCCAGCTCAACGCGCCATTGCCCTGCGTGCCGACGGTCTCGCGCGCCGCGCGCAGGCTGGCGTCCAGGGTCAGGCGCGGCGTCGCGGCCCAGCGCAGGCCGAAGCCGGCGCTGGAACGGTCGCCGCCGCCGTCGGTCAGGTCCTGGCTCTTCTGCGCCTCGGCATACAGCTTCAGCTCGGGTGTGAGCTTGACGCCGCCCTTGGCGTAGATCTCCTCGCGGCCGCCGTTCAGCGGCGCGGCGGGGTTGTTGAAGAGCGGCGACGAACGGCCGTAGAACAGCCGCGCGTCGGTGCTCTCGCCCTCGTGCGCGAGCTCGGCGCGCACGGCACCGCCGCGCACCTCGCCCACGCGGTTGGCCAGCGCCGGCGCCGTGGTCTGGTTGGCGGGGTTGGTGTTGACGGTGCTGCTGGTCTGCGCCGCCTCGACCACCAGCGCCGTGCGCGGCGCCAGCTTGACGGTGACGTTGGCACTCTGCAGTTCGTAGGGTGCCAGCGGGTTGCGGTCGCTGACCGCCGAACCGCCGACCTCGACCTTCTCGGTGGCCCGGTACTGCACGTCGCCGCCGGCGACCCAGAACTGCGGCCCGCCCTGGTCCACTTCGTAGGTCACGCGCAGCGAAACCGGGTTCAGGTTCTCGTCGACCGCGGGCAGGAAGCTGGTGAGCAGGATGCGGCCCGAGAAGGGCTCGAAGGTGTAGTCCACCAGCCGCACCAGCGGCCGCACGCTGAGGATGCGCGCCGGCTGCATGCGGTCGCGTACCAGCACTTCCACCTTCTCGCTGCCTTCGAGCACGCCGTTGTTGCGCAGGCCGTAGGGGCCCGAGCCCTGGCTGGCGATCTCTTCCACCACCTGCGTCAGCGTGTCGCGGAAGGCGAAGACGTTGCCGACGAGGTCGCCTTCCTCGTGGTGCAGGCGCACGCCGGTGGCGGTGCGGTTGTAGTTGCCCAGGCTGCGCTGCTTCAGCGACGCCACCGCGCCCTGGCCGAGGGGCTGCGTGAAGCCGTCGCCGGTGACGAAGTCGCCGTACAGGGCGTAGCTCTTGTTCTTGTCGATGCGCACGTACAGGCGGTCGCCGGAACGGGCGTCGAAACTGCGCAGCGAGGCGTCGCCGTAGACCGGGTAGACGTCGTTGGGGTTGACGTCGCGCAGCAGCCGCGCACGCGTGGCCTTGTCGGAGTCGTAGGCCGCCGTCAGCAGCATGTCGCCGGTGATGGTGCCCTTGAGGTAGAAGGCCGCGCGCTCGGCGACGTTGGCGCGGCCGCCGCTGAAGTCGCGCGACCAGTTGCTGAGCTCCTGGTCGAAGCCGTCGTTGCGGCGCGGCTGCGCGAGCAGGGTGCGGTTGCGGAAGTTGACGATGCCTTCGACGAGGCCGGCAGCGATCATCGGCCGCTGCTCGGGCACGAAGCTGATGACGCCGGCGGCCTCCTGGCTGCCGGCGCTGATGCGCACGCGCACGTCCTGTGCCTCGGCCGGGGCGAGCAGCGTGAACTCGGCCGTGCCGCCCTCGACCTTGAGCTGCACGCCGGGCGTGGCGCGGTCGGCGTCCTGGCGCCGCGGGCCCAGCTCGTCGGTGCGCGCGCCGGGCAGCAGGATGCGGCCGCCCGAATGCTCGATGGTGACGAAGGCGGTCTGCTTCAGCGGCTGGCCGTCGTGCCCGAACAGCAGCACCTTGAGCTTCACGGGCGCCTGCCCGTTGGCCGGCACCGCGTTGCGGTCGACCTCGACCAGGATGCGGCCGACGGCGCCGTTGGCGGCGTAGTCGATGCCGGACTTCTCGCCGCGGAAGACCGTGGGCGGCTGCGCGTCCAGCCCCGGGGCGAGCGGGTAGAGCTGGGCGTCGCCGGCGCTGGTGGCGGTGTAGTGCACGTCGGCAGGCGAGCCCGCAGGGGGCTGCGTCTGCGCCAGCGCGGCCACAGGTGCTGCGCCCAGCAAGGCGGCCACGAGCCCAGCCCGCAGCGTCAGCGCGATGCGCACGAGGAGCAGGCCGCGCTCAGCCACCGCGGGCTCCCGAGGCCGCTGCGCCGGGCGCGGTGCCGCTGTCGCGTCCGGCGGGCGGCGGCTGGTTCATCGGCAGCGCCGGCGTCGGCACATTGCTTTCGTCCTTCTCCGCGCCGGCCGGGCCGGGCTGCGGCGCGCGCGGCTTGGGTGCCTGCTGGTTGGCGCCATCTGTGCCCTGCTGCGGCGAGGTCTGCGGCGTCAGGCCATGGGCCTTGCTGTCGAAGCGCAGCGCCGGGCCGCCCTTCTTCTCGGTCTCGGGCGCGCGCACCCCGCCCTGGGCACGGCGCGCCTTGACCTGCTCGAGCACGGTGTTGCTGCAGCTGCCTTCGATGAAGTCGGCGCGGTGCAGCTCGCCGTTCTTCAGGTCCAGCCACAGGCTGCCGGCGTCGCCGAGGTTGCGGTTGCTCGAGGTCGTCAGCCGCGCGCCGCGCGGCAGCGTCAGCGGGTCGACCTTGATCACCGCGCTCTTGGCCGGCAGGCCGCAGACGCTGTACTTGCCTTCGGAGTCGCTGATCAGGGTGGTGCCGTCCTGCAGCACCAGGCGCACGCCGGGGATGCCCAGCTCCTCGGGGTCCTGCACATGGTTGTTGTTGCAGTCGACGAAGATCTTGCCGACGACGCAGGCCTCGGTGGCGAAGACGCCGCCGCTGACGGTGACGCGGAAGGCCGCCTCGTTGGTGGCCACGGCGCCGGCGCGCGGCGTGAAGCCGGCGTCGACGCAGCCTGCCGGCAGGCCGCAGGACTGGCCGCGCGCGCGGTTGATGCCGTCGCCCTGCTGCGCGCCGACGCCGACGCGAACGCGGTACTGCAGCACCAGCTGCTTGGTCGCCGGCATGGGCCCGAGGTTGAAGGCCAGCGTCGGGCCGACGCCGCCCTGCGGGTCGGCGATGGCCACGCCGCCCACCATGGCCGTGCCGCGGATGTAGGTGAAGCCCGCGGGCAGGTGGTCGACGATGGTGGTCTGGCGCGGCAGCGCACCGGCGGTCACGCTGACGGTGAGGGTGTAGCGCACGCTGTCGCCGACCTCGGCCACGGCCTTGTCGCCGACCTTGGACAAAGCCAGGCCGGTCGGCAGCGCGGGGTCGAGCGGGATCTGGTTGTGGATGACGTTGGCGCCACCGGAGCCGCTGGTCAGCGTCAGGTAGTAGGTCGTCGCCGGGCCCACCGCGCCGGTGGGCGGGCCGGCCTGCGGCTGCACGGCGTACGACGAGCCGGCGCCGCCACCCGGCAGGAGGGGGCCGGTCGCCGGGGGGATGACCGTGGAGACGAAGGTGTAGCCGGCCGGCGGCGTGACCGTGAGGCCGAAGGTGCAGCTGGCCGGTGCGGCGGGTGCGAAGAGAAACTGGTAGTAGCCGTCGGGGCCCACCGTCATCGACGCCGCGCCACCGTTGAAGCTGTAGCCGCCAAGCCCGCCGCCGACGAGGCCGGTGGCCGGGTTCCAGCCGCTGCAGCTGCCGGTGGGCGCAAGGGTCACGATGGAGCCGGGCACCGGCGTGCGCAGGCCGGAGTCGTAGACCACGCCGCTGGGGTCCACCGGCATGCTCTGCTGCGGCAGGTTCTGGCCCGGCGCCAGCACGATGGCCAGCGCCGGCGAGGCGCCGCTGCCGACGCAGGAGCTGGCGCGGCCGTTGGCGGCGGCGCTGGCATCGCAGCTGGCGCCGCTGGAACCGGGTGCGGTCTCGCCATTCACCGGGTAGCCGAAGACGACGCCCGAGGCCGGGTCGCGGAAGCGCACCGCCAGCGGCACGCCGGGCAGCAGGTTGCTGACGCGGTAGCTGCCGTCGGCGGCGGTGGTGGCGCGGCCGACGATGGCGCCGCTGGTGGTGTCGACCACCTCGACCAGCCACCCGGCGAGGCGGCGGTCGCCGGCGTCGAGCAGGTGCGGCGCGCTGCCGATGTCGTACCAGACCGTGCCAGAGACCGAGGCCGCGAGCTGCACCGGCGTCGGCGTGCGGCAGACGTTCTGGTCGACGGCCGGCGTGCACAGCGGCAGCGCGGCGGCGTTGTTGGCGAAGGCGTCACGCTCGGTGGCCGAGGGACGGCGGGCGTCGATCTCGCCGCCGCCGTCGACGAGCACGGCGTTGAACACGGGCGAGTTCGCCGCCGCTGCGGCGCCGACGTTGACGCTGGCGGTGATCACGTCGGGTGCCGTCGCGCCGGCGGCGACGACGGTGCTGCTGGTGCAGGTGAAGCTGCCCGCGCCGGCAGCGCCGACGCAGGTCCAGCCGTTGCCGGTGGGCGTGGCGGCCAGCGTCAGGCCCGCGGGCAGACGGTCGCTGACCGTGTAGCTGCCGTTGGTGGCCATGTCCCCGGCGTTGCGCACGCTGATGCGGTAGGTGCCGGGGTAGCCGACGGTCAGCGTCGCCTGCACCAGGCTCTTGCTGACGCGCAGGTCGGGCGAGTTGGCGAGCTCGCCGAAATTGTTGTTCAGCGACTTGCCGCCTGGCGTCAGCACGATGCCGGTGATCGCCGAGGGCAGCGTGGCGGGCGGTGAGGCCGCGCCGCCGGCGGTGCCCGGCACGGTGAGGCCGTTGTCGGTGCCGGGCGGCTGCGTCGGCTCGGTGATCGTGTAGTTGCCGGGGCGCAGGTTGGCGAAGCTGTAGCTGCCGTCGGCGGCGGTCACCACGGTCTGGCTGACGGGGTTGCCCTGGTCGTCGGTGCCGGTCAATACCAGCGTCACGCCGCCGATGCCGGACTCGCCGGCGTCGACGACGCCGTTGTTGTTGTTGTCGGCCCAGACCTGGCCGGAAATGCTGCTTCCCGGCACCTCGCCGAAGTTGTAGGCGCTGCCGCTGGTGCCGACGCCGAGCACGATGCCGGTGACGGCGCTGGGCACGGTGGCCACTGCCGTGGCGCTGCCGCCTGCCGTGCCGGCCACCGTGATGCCATTGACGGTGCCCGCGGGCTGCGTGGGTTCACGCACGGCATAGGTGCCCGGGGCGAGCTGGCCGAAGCTGTAGTGGCCGCTGGCGTCGGTGACCGTGGTGGCCGTGACGTTGCGGCCGGCCGTGTCGGTGCCGGCGAGGGTGACGGTGACGCCGGCGATGCCGGCCTCGCTGCCGTCGATGAGGCCGTTGTTGTTGGCGTCGAGCCAGACCGTGCCGGCGATGCTGCTGTTGTTGGCCAGCTCGGCGAAGTTGTTGGCCGTGGACGACGCACCCGAGGTCGCGAGCACGATGCCGGCGATGCTGCTGGGCAGCGTGGCCGGCGGCGTCGCGCTGCCGCCCGCGCTGCCGGGCACGGTCAGGCCGTTGCTGGTGCCGGTGGGCTGCGTCGGCTCGGTCACGGTGTAGGTGCCCGGGCGCAGGTCGGCGACGCCGTAGCTGCCGTCGGCGGCCGTGCTGAGGTTGCGCGTGACGGCGGCGCCGGTGTCGTCGGTGCCGGTGATGACGATGGCCACGCCGGGCAGGCCGGCATCGCCGGGCAGGTTCTGCACGCCGTTGTTGTTGAGGTCGATGAAGACGGTGCCGCTGATGGCCACCGGCAGCAGTTCGCCGAAGCGGTAGTCGGTGGCGTCGGTGCCGGCGGGCAGGGCAATGCCCGTGATGGCGCTGGGCACGGTGGCGACCGTGCTGGCGGCGCCGCCGACGCTGCCCGCCGCGGTGCGGCCGTTGAGCGTGGTCACGCCGCCGACCGCGGGCTGCGCTGCCTGTTCGGTCACGGTGTAGCCAGCCGCGCCGGCGGCGAGCAGGTCGACGAAGCTGTAGTTGCCGCTGGCGTCGGTGACGGTGCTGCGGTTCACGACGTTGCCCGCTGCGTCGCTGCCGCTGAGGGTGACCGTGACGCCGGCGATGCCGCTCTCGCCGCCCTGGCGCACGCCGTCGTTGTTGCTGTCGAGCCAGACGCTGCCGGCCAGGGTGCTGGCGCGCTCGCCGAAGTTGTTGGCCGCCGAACCGGCCACCGGCAGGTTCGAAATGGTGATGGCGTTGGGCGTGGTGCTGGCGGCGCTGCCGCCGGGGTTGGTGCTGCCGTCGCCATAGCCCGCGGGCTGGGTCTCGCACAGCGTGTAGGTCAGCCCGGCAGAGACGCCGCTGAAGGTGTAGTTGCCGCTGGCGTCGGTGACCGTGGTGCCGACCACGGCGCCGGCGCAGTTGCTGCCCAGCACCAGGCGGACGGTGACGCCGCCGATGCCGCCGTCGCCGTTGCCGTACTGGCCGTTGCGGTCGCGGTCGAGGTAGACGGTGCCGGTGATGGGCGCGATGGGCAGTTCGCCGAAGAGGTAGCCGGTGGCCTGCACGCCGGCACCCAGCGGGATCGTCGCCAGCTGGTTGGCGATGGCGTTGCTGCCACCCGCGCTGCCGGCCGTGTTCTTGCCGTCGTTGTAGACACCGGCCGCGGGCGGGATGGCGCCCTTGGCGACGGTGTAGCCGCCGGCGCCGGGCTGCAGCAGGTCGCCGAAGCTGTAGTTGCCGCTGGCGTCGGTGGTGGTGCTGAGGCTGACCGCAGCGCCGTTGACGTCGTTGCCGCTGAGCGTGACGGGCACGCCGGCGATGCCGGTTTCGCCGCCGTCGCGCTGGCCGTTGTTGGTGTTGGCCGGCGTGGCGGGCGAGAAGTCGACGTAGACCGATCCGGCGATGGCGCCCAGCCATTCGCCGAAGTTGTTGGCCGTCGATCCGCCGTTGGGCAGGCTGCTGATGGCGATGACGTTGACGCCCGGCGTGCTGGCCGCCGTGCCCGGGTTCTCGACGCCGTTGGCATAGCCGGCGGGCTGCGTTTCGCAGACCAGGTAGCTGCCACCGGCGGCGACGTTGGCGAAGCTGTAGTTGCCGCTGGCGTCCGTGGTGGTGGTCTGCAGCACCGTGCCCGTGGTGCAGTCGGCGCCCTGCAACAGGCGCAGCGTGACGCCGGCGATGCGGCCGTCGGTGGGCTGCGGGTCGAGCAGGCTGTTGCGGTTGCGGTCGATGTAGACCGTGCCCGCGATGCTGGTGATGGGCAGCTTGCCGAACAGGTAGCCGGTGGCCTGCTGTCCGGGCGCCAGGGCGATGGCCGAGAGCACGAGGTTGACGGCGTTGCTGCCGCCCGCGGTGCCCGCGGTGTCGCGGCCATCCAGGAAGCTGCCCGAGGCCGGCGGGATCGCGCCCTGGGTGACGGTGTAGCCGGCGGCGCTGGGCGTCAGCAGGCCGTCGAAGAGGTAGTTGCCGTTGGCGTCGGTGGTGACGGTCGCGTTGACGGCATGGCCCAGGATGTCGGTGCCGGTCAGCGTCAGCGGCACGTTGGCGATGCCGGCCTCGCCGGCGTCGCGCGCACCGTTGTTGAAGTTGGCCGGCACGCCGTTGCCGGTGTCCTGGTAGACCGATCCGGCGACCGACCCCGGGGTCTCGCCGAAGTTGTTGTTCGGCGAGCCCGCGGCCGGCAGGTTGCCGACCGTGGCGACGTTGCTGCCCGCCGCCCCGTTGGCGCTGCCGGTGCCGTAGCCCAGCGGCTGGGTCTCGCAGACGAGGTAGTTCTGGTAGGCGCGGACGTTGTCGAAACGGTAGCTGCCATCGGCCGCGCTGGTGGTGGTCTGCAGCGTCGTGCCGCTGCTGCAGTCGGCGCCCTGCACCAGGCGCAGCGTCACGCCTGCCAGGCGGCCGGGCTCGGCGGCGTCGAGCACGCCGTTGCGGTTGCTGTCCACCCACACCAGGCCGCTGACGAAGCTCTGCTGGATCTCGCCGAAATTGAAGGCCGTGCCGTCGGTGCCTGTGGACAGGTCGATGGCGGCGATGCGGTCGGTGCCCGCCACCGGCGTGTTGGGCTGCGCGGTGCAGCCCGCGGCGCAGGCCAGGCCGTTGACCAGGCCCGGGTTGACGGGGCCGTCGATGAGGTTGGCCGGGGCCGCGGGCAGCGGCTCCTCCAGCGTGTACGGCACCAGGGCGTCGAGGTTGCCGAAGCTGTAGGCGCCGGTGGCGTCGGTGACCGCGGTGGCCAGCACGGCGTTGGTGCTGGCGTTGAGCAGCCGCACCGTGGCGCCGGCGATGGGCGGGTCGGTGGCGGCGTCGCGCACGCCGTTGGCGTTGGCGTCGACATAGACGTAGCCGCCCAGGTTGACGCGTCGCAGTTCGGGGAAGTTGTAGTTGGTGGCCGCGACGCCGATGCCCAGCACGACCGCGGTGAAGCTGGAATTGGCGTTGCCGCCGACGCCGCTGTAGTTGCCGCCGGCGGTCGGTGCATTGGCCCCGGCGGCAGGCGGCGCCACGGGGCTGTTGTCGTAGCCCGCGGGCTGGGTCTCGGTGACGGTGTAGCCGTTGGCGTCGGACGGCGCGAGGTTGTTGAAGGTGTAGTTGCCGTTGGCGTCGGTCGTCGTCGTCTGGCTGACCGCATTGCCCCAGCGGTCGGTGCCGGTGAGCGTGACGGTGACGCCGGCGATGCGCGGCTCGCTGGCCGCGGCCTGCGGCACGCCGCCGTTGGCGCCGCTGCGGTCGCGGTCCTCGAACACCGTGCCGGCGATCGACGAGCGTTGCACCGGCAGCGTGCTGGTGCCGCTTTCGAAGCCGCCGGGCGTGTTGATGCCGCCGGTCTTCGTCGGGTCGGCGTCGACGGTGGCGGTGTTGGTGACCGAGCCGCCCGCGGGGTAGCTGGTGATGCGCACCGGGATCGTGATGGTCGCGCTGCCGGTGGCGTCGAGCTGCCCCAGCGCGCAGCTCACCACGCTGCCGGCCAGCGCGCAATTGCCGTTGGCGGCCTGCAGCGTGCGCGTCCAGGTGATCGGCCCGGTGACAGCGACGCCCGCGGGCAGGGTGTCGCTGACGTTGGTGATGAGCGAATTGCCCGGGCCGCCGTTGCTGACGGTGACGATCCAGTTGAAGGGTTCCATCAGCGACGGGCTGGCGCTGCTGGCGGTCTTCACCGTGCGCAGGTCGACGCGCTGTCGCACCGTCGTCTGCTCGGTCTGGCTGTTGTTGCCCGGCTGCGTGTCGGGCTCGTTGGCGTTGACCGTGGCGGTGTTGTTGAAGACGTCGCCCAGCGGCGCCGGCTGGTCCAGCGCCTCGAAGCGCAGCCACAGGTATTTGGTCGCGCCGACCGCCAGTTCGCCCGCCGCCGCGCCCGTGCCCGCGTTGCCCGCGGGCACCGTGCAGGTGAAGGTGGGCAGCGCCACGCCCGCGGCCGAGACGCTGCCCGCGCCGCTGCACAGCGGCGTGGCATTGCAGGCATAGGGCACGCCCGGCGCGCTGGTGCCGAAGGCCGTGGCGTCGCAGACGAAGCGGATGCGCCGCCCTGCCGGCGGCAGCATGCTTTCACTGACCGTGACGCCGGTGGCGTAGGACGGGCCGTTGTTGGTGACGGCGATCTGGTAGTAGAGGAAGGTGCTGCCCGCGGTGTAGCCCACGGGGTCGAAGTTGGCCCCGGCGACGCCGTCGGTCTTGTTCACCAGCAGGTCCAGCGCCGCCGGCGTCACGGCGAGTGACGCGCTCTGCTGGTTGTTGCCGTTGTCGCCGCCTGCCGAGTTCTCGACCGTGGTGGTGGTGATCTGGGCCGTGTTGTTGATCGTGCGCGCCGGGTTGCCGGCCTGGAAGTTGGGGCGCACGCGCAGCGTGATCGTTTCGGTCTGGCCGTTGGCCAGTGTGCCGATGGTGCAGCTGAAGCTGTTGGCGGCGGGGCTCAGCACGGCGCCGGCGGCGATGCTGCAGCTGGAGCCGGCGGCCGAGGAGCTGATCTGCGTGACCGTCACGCCGCTGTCGCCGCCGGCGAACGCGAAGGTGTCGGCGACGCTGACGTTGAGTGCAGGCGACGGCCCGTTGTTGCGGAAGGACAGCACGTAGGTCGCCACCTCGCCCGCCGCCACCGAGGCCGGCGTGACCGTCTTGCCGGTCATCTGGACGTCGGCGATGGGCGCGATGACGACCGTGTCCGAGGCGCTGTTGTTGGCCGGGTTGGGGTCGCCCTCGACGGTGTTGGTGACGGTGGCGGTGTTGGTGTAGCTGCCTTCCTGCAGCGGCCGGTTGACGGTGATGGCCACCGTCACCGACTCGCCCTGGCGCAGCTGGCCGCCGGTCTGCGTGCACGTGACCTGGGCGGCGTTGGTGGCGCAGCTGAAGGTGGCGTTGCTCCCGCCCGAGGGCGTGACGACGATGGCGCCGAAGCTGGTGCCGTTGACGAAGGCCGGTATCTGGTCCCGGATCAGCACCCCGGTGGCGGCCTGCGGCGACAGCGAGACGTTGCTGACGACCAGGGTGTAGGTGACCGAGTTCTCGCTCGTGCTGACGGTCTTGTCGCCGCCGGTGGGCGTGCTGGTGACCTTGGTGATGGCCAGGTCCGGCTGCACCGTGGTGGCGCTGGACGTGGTCGTGGCGCAATCGTTGGTGTTGTTGGGGTCGCCTTCGAGCGGCGGCGAGGCCAGCGCGGCGCTGACACCCGGCGGTACCGACCCGCCGGTGCAGGCGGTGTTGGTGGCGCTGCCGTTGACGTCGGCCCGCGTCACCAGCGACAAGGTGGGCAGCGAAGCGCCGACCGCCAGGCCGCCGGCGTTGGCGTGGGTGCACACCACCACGGGCGGTGCCGAGGCGTCGCACGCCCAGCCGCTGCCCGCGAAGCTGATGAAGCTTTCGCCCTGCAGCAGTTCGACCACGCGCAGCGGGCCGCTGGCCGCGCGCGGGCCGTTGTTGGTGACGATGATGGTCGAGGTCATGTTCGACCCCTGCGCCACCGGGTTGGGCGTCTTGGTCTTGGCGATGCGCAGGTCGGCACCGTCGCGCAGCACGGCCACGCTGGCCGAACTGCTGTTGTTGCCCGGGTTGGGGTCGTTGGATGTGGCGGCGATGCTGGCCGTGTTCGTGAAGCTCGAACCGGCCGGGTTGACGTTGGCGTTGGTTGGCGCCTGCGCGACGACGGTGATGTCGTCGGTGGCGTTGGTGGGCAGGGTGGCGCGCGTGCAGGTGATGGTGTTGGCTGCGTTCGCGCAGGCCCAGTTGGGGCCGCTGGCGGAGACATAGGTCCAGCCCGCGGGCAGGGCGTCGGTGACAGCCACAGCGGTTGCAGCGGCCGGCCCGCCGTTGCGCGGCGCGATGACGAACGTGACGTTCGACCCGGCCACCGCGGGCTGGGCCGAGGTGACGGTCTTGCTGTCGATGCGGATGTCGGCGCCGGGCACCACGGTGGTGTCGACGGTGGCGGTGTTGTCGCTGGTGTCGGGGTCGGCCACGCCGCCGCTGGCCGCCGGCGCCACCGAGGCGCTGTTGGTGACGGTGCCGCCGGCGGCATTGACCTGGCCGACGAGGGTGATGGCCGGGATCGCCGCGCCCACCGGGTGCGGGCCTGGCCGGGTGCAGGTGACGACGCCGGCTGCGTTGCCGCAGGTCCAGCCGCCTCCTGCCGCCGAGACGAAGGCCACCGCCGGTGGCAGGTTGTCGGTGACGACGATGTCGCCCGAGGCGTTGGGCCCGGCGTTGCTGACGGTCAGCGTGTAGGTGACGTTGGCGCCGCCGACCACGGGGTTGGGTGCCCCGGTCTTGGTGATCGCCAGGTTGGCGCCGCTGACCACCGTCGTGGTCTGGTTCTGCGTGTTGTTGGCGAGGTTGGTGTCGTTGTCGGCGGTCAGCACCGCGGTGGCACTGACGGTCGCCGGGCCGGGGCCGAGGGCACGCCAGGTGAGCACGAAGTCGCGCGGGTCCAGCCCTGCGCCGCCGACGACGCCCAGGTTGCATGCCACCACCGTGGCGGACTGCGCCACGCATTGCGCGGCTGCCGGGCTGGCCGAGACGAAGGTGGCGCCACCCGCGACCGTCACGGTGACGACGGTGTTGGTGGCGGCATCGGCCGCGTTGTTGTCGATATGCAGGCTGTAGGTGTACAGCCCGCCCGCGGGCACCGGGTCCGGGTTGTCGACGAAGGAAGAGATCTGGGGGTCGGCCGCCCAGGCCAGTGCGGGCAGCACCAGCACGGCAGCGGCCAGCGCCAGGTGGCGCCGAATGCACGCCACCCTCCTGCGCACCCCGTGTCTGAACAAGCTCTCCTCCTTCGCCAATACCTCGGCCGCCGGCTGCGGGGCCGGCGTTGCCGCTGCGGCTGGATGCTAGGGGGGGCATCTTCGGGCGCGGCCATACTTTCGTTGTGTGGCCGCCGGATACGCTGTGCAATAGTTGTTCGCGGCCGACACATCGTTCGACAGCATTGCCGCCCCGTTGCCACACAGAAGGACTTGCCCATGGACATGCAATCGATCCAGACCTTCCTCAGCACCACGCTCACCGACCTGGCGATCAAGATCCTGGCGGCGATCGCGTTCTGGGTCATCGGCCGCTGGCTCATCGGCAAGGTGATCGGCCTGATGCAGGCGGCGATGAACCGCAACCATGTCGACCCGACGCTGACCAAGTACCTGGGCTCGATCGTCGCCATCGCGCTGAACATCACGCTGGTGCTGGGCATCCTGGGCTACTTCGGCATCCAGACGACGTCCTTCGCCGCCATGCTGGCCGGTGCCGGCGTGGCCATCGGTGCGGCCTGGAGCGGGATGCTGGGCAACTTCGCCGCCGGCGCCTTCATGCTCGTGCTGCGGCCCTTCAAGGTGGGCGACTTCGTGCAGATCGGCGGCATCACCGGCACCGTGCACGAGCTGGGCCTGTTCGGCACCACCCTCATCACGCCCGACAACGTGCTCACGCTCGTCGGCAACGGCAAGGTCTTCGGTGACACGGTGATGAACTACTCGGCGCGCCCGGTACGCCGCGTCGAGCGCACGGCGCAACTGGCCGGCAGCGTCGACCCGCGGCAGGCCATCGATTTGCTGAAGGCTGCGGTGGCGAAGATCCCCAACGTCGCCAGCACGCCGGCACCGGAGGTGAGCCTGCTGGACATCAATCTCGTCGGCACCGTGATTGCGGTTCGCCCCTACTGCCACACCGACCACTACTGGCAGGTCTACTTCGACACCAACGAGGCCATCGTCCGCACCGCGCGGGAGGCAGGCTGGGCGGCACCGACGCCGACCCAGATCATGCGCACGGCACCTCTCTGAGCCCCTGCCTGGACAGGCCCGACGCGGCGGGCCTACATTCGGGCTCCACCTTGCCTTTCGCCACCGATGCAGCTCCCACCCCAGGCCAGGCCGACCGGCGACGCAAATGGCACAGCGCACCCGCTGGCCGACCCGGCGCATGAGCGTCCGGCCGACCTGGCTCGCGGCATCAACGCGGGCGTCGCACCGGTCACCTATGGCACCGGCGACCGCCCGCCGCGGGGCGACTACGGGCGCGCCCGCAGCGACTACAGCTGCGAACAGGACTGGTCGCGCTATACCGCTGACGACCACGACACCTACCGCCGGCTGTATGCACGCCAGCTGGCGCAACTGCCGGGCCTGGCCTGCGACGAGTTCGTCGCCGCGGTCGGGCACCTGGGCTCGCCCGAGCACATTCCCCGCTTCGATGAGGTGAGCGAGCGGCTGCATGCCGCCACGGGATGGCAGGTGGTGGGCGTGCCCGGCCTCATTCCGGAAGAGGCCTTCTTCGCCTTGCTGGCGCAGCGCAAGTTTCCGGTCACGGACTGGATACGCAGGCCCGAGGAGTTCGACTACGTCGTCGAGCCCGACGTGTTCCACGACCTTTTCGGGCACGTGCCGCTGCTTTTCGACCGCACCTTCGCCGACTACATGCAGGCCTACGGTGCGGGCGGCATGAAGGCAAGCCGTCTGGACGCCTGCGAGTTGCTGGCACGGCTGTACTGGTACACGGTGGAGTTCGGCCTGATCGCCACCCCGCAGGGTCTGCGGGCCTATGGCGCCGGGATCCTCAGCTCGGCCGGGGAACTGCGGCACGCCGTGCGCTCGCCGCAGCCCCGGCGTGTCGGCTTCGAACTGCAGCGACTGATGCGCAGCCGCTACCGCATCGACACCTACCAGGCCACCTACTTCGTCATCGACTCGTTCCATCAGCTCTTCGACGCCACAGCGCCGGACTTCACTCCGGTCTACGCGCAGGTGCGGGCGAAGATCGCAGCGCTAGGCGAGGTCGATGCCGGTGTAGTTCTGCCGGGCGAGCGGGTGTTTGCCGTCTAGGTCACCGCTCCGCGCCAGCAGGTCCAGCACATGCGCCCAGGGCTCGGGATGATCGGCCCTGTGCACATGGGCCACGGCTGCGAGGTGGCGGTTGTCGGCGCCTGGCAGGGTTGCGGTCTCGGTGGGAAAGACGATGTTGTCGCAGTGGCTGTAATAGCAGGTGCACTGTGCAGCGAAGTCGGGCGACTCGCGCTGCTGCAGGGCCCGCAGCCATGACGAACCGAGCCGCATCTGGCGCGCATTCAGGCTGAACGCGAACCTCGCCAGCCAGGTGCCGTGGTGCGGCGTTCCCAACGTCACGGCATGGGCGATGCGGCTTGCGCCACTCGGTGATGGCGATCTGCCGTGCTCGACCCACCAACGGCGCAGTGCCAGACCGCCCATGCTGTGCGCCACGGCCACGGGGGGGCGGCCGGTCGCGGCCTGGAGGCGGCTGACTGCGCTCTCGATGACCGGCACGTAGTCGTCGATGGACCCGAAGACGGGTTCGAGGTTGACGGCGATGAAGGGCGTGCCCTGCTGCGTCAGGCGCTGCAGCCAGGCGTTCCACAGGCCGCGGTTGCACACATAACCATGGATGAGCACGAGGCCGCACTTCGCCGCGGCGTCGACTGGCAAATGGTCCGGCCAGCGGGCGCTGCGAAAGGGCTGTCTCCAGCAGAAGACACGGGGCGCCTCGCAGACTTCGCCCCACCAGGCGCGCAGGAGTTGCATCAGGCTGGCGCATTGTGCCGGGCGGCCCCGACCTTGCAAGCGCATGAGGGCGAACTCGATGCCCAGCAGGGTGGCATATCCCAGGACGAGGGCGGCAGCGCCCAGCAGACCCGGGCCGGGTCGATGCAGGTGCCAGCACCAGCTCAGCCAGCCGCATGCGAGGGTCAGCGCCCCCAGAGTCAGAAATTGTTGCAGTCGGGCGAGCATGCGCTGGATGGGATTCTGATCAAGGGCGAGCTGCCGCCAGTGTTGCATCATCGGAGGCGGCGAACCTACCTCGGCCCCGGTGCTCATGGTCAACGAAGCAGCCTCGCGAATTCTGCAATGCCTTCAATCGGTCGCCGAGCAACGCGCGCTTCGTGCCGCCGACGCCGGACTCGCGGCCCGGGTGAGGGAGATAAAGCGCTACCAGCACACACGGTTCGCGACGACGTACGCGGATCTGCTGTCCAGTCCGCGCTATGCGCGGGCTGCCCAGTTCTTCCTGGACGACCTGTACGGACCCGGCGATTTCAGCGCGCGCGACGACCAGTTCGCGCGCATTGTTCCCGGGCTCACGCGCCTGTTCCCGCATGAGATCGTGGAAACGGTGCGAGCTCTGGGCGAATTGCACGCGCTCTCTGAGCGACTGGATACCGCCATGGGCCGCGTGATCACGGACTTCCCCGAAGGACAGCTGCTGGACGCAGCGAGCTACGGGCGAGCCTGGCGCGACGTCGGGGAGCCTGAGTTGCGCGAACAGCAGATCAGCCTGATGCTGGCAGTGGGATCTGCCCTGGACCGCTACACACGGAATCCACTGCTGCGCCACAGCCTGCGCCTGATGCGCGCCCCGGCGCATGCGGCGGGGCTTGGAGCCTTGCAGTCGTTTCTGGAGAACGGTTTCGATACCTTCCGGCAGATGCGGGGCGCAACGGAGTTCCTGGCAACCATTGCCACGCGTGAACGCGAACTGGCAGTGCGGCTCTTTGCGGACAAGGAATCTGGCGCGTAGAGTTGCGCTCAGCACACGCTTCTCCCACGCACGGCCTGAGTCGCGGCCAATTCGAAGTGATCCGGACAAAGCAAAAGGGCCCGATCACTGATGATCGGGCCCTCGCTTCGTAATTAGCCTGACGATGTCCTACTTTCACACGGGAACCCGCACTATCATCGGCGCTAAGGCGTTTCACTGTCCTGTTCGGGATGGGAAGGAGTGGGACCACCTTGCTATGGTCATCAGGCTTGACTGGTCGCCGCGTCGTCCCTTGGACGCCGCAGCCAATTCATAGAGTCTTATCAGTAGATTGCGTACCTTGGCATAACTTGCCATACCCAAGATCCTTGCCCTTGCGGCAATCGTCAAAGTTATAGGGTC
>CAIWPS010000739.1 GCA_903914615.1 uncultured beta proteobacterium
GCTGCGAGAGGCGTAGTCGGATTTAGGAAGATGCTCTCAGCATGGTTCTGAAATCAGTGTTTGTTCGGTCTATCGAACGGTCATACATCGTCTTTTTACGTAGTGGGGGTGTTCCAAAGGTCTACAACCTAACCCGGATGTTTCGTGAAGCAGTTTTTGCGGGGTCAACTTTGAAGGCCTGATCGGCTTTCATTGTTTTGAGGCGGGTTGGCGCTCAAAAGCGGCTGGTTTCTATATGAGATGCGACACTGCCCCCTTTCCCCCATCGCCTCTGCTATAGGATTTACGGCGGAGCCAGGCAGCGTACGGCGTGCGCAAACAAGGCCTGGAGCGGATGGGCGGAACTGAAGTGGAGCCTGACGATCGTGAGCTTCCGCTCGATGACCGTGCCGATCTTGATCAGCTTGAGGCGGATCGTCTGGCAAGTAGCGTCGGCGAGCTCGGTGCCGGCAAGTGCCAGGCGCCGGACTGCTTCCATGAGCGTGTAGGCCAGGCCGGACAGGAGCAGGCGCCACTGGTTCGCCCACCAGCGGTGGGCGCTCACCCGGTCGGCGAAGAGCATCATCTGCTCCTTCACCCGGTTCTCCATTTCCCCGCGGGCGCAGTAGCGCTCGTCGTAGATCTTCTGTGGGTCGCCGACGATGTTGGTTAGGATGAAGCGCGGGTTCGATCCCTTCTCCGTGTGCTCAGCCTTGGCGATCACCCAGCGCGGGCCCTTCCAGGTGTGCGCGGCATAGTCGAAGGCCGTAAACAGCCTCTGCTTTTTGCCGGTCCTCTTAAACTCGTCCTCAGCCGTTTTCATCAGTTCGGCATTCGCCTCCAGGAGCCGGTCGTTTCGAGCGATGCCGACAACGTACTTCACGTCGCTCTGATCGCACCAGGTGAGCATCCGGTCGCGGCAAAACCCGCTGTCCGCCCGGAGCACGATCTTCGTCCTCGGCCACGCGGCCCGCAGCCGCTTCACCAGGAGCGCGAGGATCGCCCACGCGTGCTTTGCTGCGTCGATGTTGCTCTTCCTCAGGTACGCAACCAACAGCTGGTCCCCGCAGAAGACATACAGCGGCAGGAAGCAGTGGCAGTTGTAGTAGCCATGGAAGAACCGACCCTCCTGCTGCCCATGCACCGGGGTATCCGTCGCATCAAAATCCAGGACCAGGTACGCGGGCGCCTCCTTCTTCGAGCGGATGAACTGCTCCACCAACTCCTCGTTCACCGCCCACGCACTCGCCCGGTTCTGCGCATTCTCGAAGCGGGACAGCGTCGGCGCACTGCCGAGCTCCTCCGCTCCCGACGCCAGCTGATGCATCGGATCGCGCCCCAGCTCCTCGACGTCATTGAGATCCTCCCATCCTGCGCACAGCGCCATCACGCGCTGTCGAACAAGAGTCGCCACATCGTGCCGGACCTTTCCCTTCTGCCGCTTGTCGCTCAGCCGACGGGCTACAGATTTAATTAAACCGAGCCGATGATCGACCTCCCGCATCAATAGCAGGCCGCCGTCACTGCTGACTTCGCCGCCATCAAAACGACCTTCGACTGAGCGCCGTTTTGAACTTGTGAACCGGATCTTTTTCCGTGAGTTTTTCCGCATCGCGTAGCCTTGTTTGATTGTTTGCACCTCCTTGATAACCAAGGAGTAACAAGGTACGCGATACCTTTTTCAGGAAATATTCAGGCTAGCGCCCCCAGCTCCCCGGAGAGCAGGGCCAGGTCGGGGACCGTGCGCACGGCGGCCGCAGGGTCTCCCGCATAGGACCGGA
>CAIWPS010000740.1 GCA_903914615.1 uncultured beta proteobacterium
GTATCTGCACCAAGCAATCCCGAAGCAGCCGCCGCCGCTCCCACACCTCAGTGCCGCCCTGATCCTGCGCAGCCCAACCGCCGTCCGTGCTTGGCCGACCTTGCCGGCATCGACGGGCCCCACAAGGCAACGTTTCATCTTCGCTTCCCGCCGCCTGTGCCCCAGCACGCGACCCTGCGGCGCCCGACAGCCTGCGGCGCCCCCGGCAGCCCGCCCGCGGGCCCGACGGTGCGGCTGCGCACCGAGCTCACGCCGGCCGCCGGCCACGGCAACATGCAGTGGTCGACCGCGCTGCCAGCGGCGCAGCGCGTCGCGCTGCCTGCCACGCCCCTGGCGCGGGTGGCGCAGCTGCAGCCCGGGCCGCAGGACCGGGTGCTGCTCGCCCAGGGCGACGAGCCGCTCATCGTCGAGCGCGGCGGTGCCTTGCCGCTGGTCGAGACGGCGCTGGACTTCGGCGCGCTGGCGGCGGCGCGCGACCCCGCCCTGCCGCTGCTGCTGAACCTGCTCTTCGAACGCGCGCTGGGCACGCCGCTGCTGGACGCCGTGGTCCTCGTCGACCGCGGCCACGGTGCCGCGCAGGTGGTGCCTGCGGCTGCCGCGGCGGCGGCATCCGAACCCGCGGGCGAGGTTGCAGCCGGCGTTGCGGGCGACCTTGCGAGCGAGACGCCGCGCGGCGCCGGCCGCAGCCTCGCACGGCCGCTGCTGTGGGCGGCCCTGGCGGTGCTGCTGTGGGAGATCGCGGCACTCGTCCGCCAGGGCTGGCGCCTGCGCCGCGCCCCTGGAGCCGGCTTGAGCGGTCCATGAACACCGCGCGCAAACGCACCTGGGCCGCGCTGGCGCTGCAGGCCTGCGCGCTGGCCGCCTTGGCGCTGGCGCTGGCCGGCCGCACCTGGCTCGACCCGCAGGCGCGGCCACGGCTGCTGGTGCTGGTGGACCGCTCGCAGAGCATGCCGCCCGAGGCCAGCGAACAGGCGCTGGCCGAGGTCGCCCGCGGCGCCCGGGCCGCGGGCGCCGAGCTGCAGTGGCTGGAATTCGCCGGCCGCCCCGCCGCGCCGGCACCTCGCAGCGACCAGCCGCGTGCGGCACTGGACCCTGCGGCCACCAACATCGAGGCCGCGCTCGACCTCGCGCTGGCCGCGCACGCGCAGTCGCCGCTGGCCGGCGTGGTCGTCGTCTCCGACGGCCTGGAAACCCACGGCCGCGCCGAGCGCGCGCTGCGGTCGCTGCAGGCGGCGCGTCTGCCGCTGCAGTGGCTGGCGCTGGGCCGGCCCGCGCCGCCGACGCGCATCGCACAGGTGCTGGCGCCGGCGCGTGCCACGGTCGGCCAGGACGTCGCGCTGGCCGTGCAACTGGCCGGCCGGCTGCAGCCGCCGCTGCGCGTGCAGGCGCGTCTGCGCGGTGCCGGCGGCGAGGTGCAGATGCAGGCCGCGACGGCCGACGCCAGCGGCCGCGCCACGCTGGTGCTGCCGGCCCGCGAGCCCGGCGCCGCCATCGTCGAGCTGGCGCTGCAGGAACCGGCCTCGGGGCAGACGGTGGCGGCGCTGGTCGATGCCGCCGTCGTCGACGTGCTGCCGCGGGCCGCCATCCTCTACGCCCAGGGGTCCGAAGGCGTGCTGGCGGCCAGCCTGCAGCGCGGTGGCTGGCCCCTGGTGCGCGTGCCGGCGGCGCGCCTGGACGCGCAGGCCGACGCGCTGCCCGCCTACCGGGCCGTGGTGCTGGACGACGTGGCCGTGTCCGACGCCAGCCCGCGCTTCTGGCAGGCGCTGGCGGAAGCCGTCCAGCAGCGCGGCCTGGGCCTGCTGGTGCTGGGCGGCGAACGCGCCTTCGCGCGCGGCGGCTATGCCGGCTCGGTGCTCGAGTCGGTGCTGCCGCTGCTGTCGCAGCCGCCCTCGCTGGACGAACCCGCGAGCGTGGTCTTCGCCGTCGACAAGTCGGGCAGCATGGGCCAGGGCAGCGGCGGCGTCGACCGCTTCCGCCTCGCCCAGCGCGCCGTGCTCGAGACCGCGCGCGGCCTCGGCGAGCGCGACGCGCTGGGCCTGCTGGTCTTCGACGTCGAACCGCAGTGGTTGCTGCCGCTGGGCCCGGCCGCCGCCGGCACCGCGGCGCTGGCGCGCGACTGGCGCGCGAGCCCGGGCGGCGGCACGCGCATCGCACCGGCGCTGGA
>CAIWPS010000741.1 GCA_903914615.1 uncultured beta proteobacterium
GCCGCCTTCACCGGTGTTGCTCTTGCCGCCGATGCGGTTCATCGCGATGGCCAGCGTGCTGTGGGCCTCGGTGCTGATCGAGCCCAGCGACATCGCGCCGGTGGCGAAGCGCTTGACGATCTCGCTGGCCGGTTCCACCTCCTCGACCGGGATGGCCTTGCTTGGGTCGACCTTGAACTCGAAGAGCCCGCGCAGCGTCATGTGGCGCTTGCTCTGGTCGTTGATGATCTGCGCGTATTCCTTGTAGGTCTCGAACTTGTTGGCCCGCGTGCTGTGCTGCAGTTTGGCGATGGCGTCGGGCGTCCACATGTGCTCTTCGCCGCGCACGCGCCAGGCGTATTCGCCGCCGGCGTCGAGCATGTGGGCGAGCACGGGGTCGTTGCCGAAGGCGGCCTGGTGCATGCGCAGGGCCTCTTCGGCGACCTCGAAGACGCCGATGCCGCCGACCTGGCTGGCGGTGCCGCGGAAGTATTTCTCGACGAAGGTCTTCTCCAGGCCGATGGCCTCGAAGAGCTGGGCGCCGCAGTAGCTCATGTAGGTGCTGACGCCCATCTTGGACATGATCTTCGACAGGCCCTTGCCGATGGCCTTGACGTAGTTGTAGATGGCCTTCTCGGCATCCGCCTTGTCGTTCTTGCTGCCGGGCAGAGAGCCCTGCAGCTCGACCAGCGTCTCCATCGCCAGGTAGGGGTGCACGGCCTCGGCGCCATAGCCGGCGAGCACGCCGAAGTGATGCACCTCGCGCGCCGAACCGGTCTCCACCACCAGGCCCGCGGTCGTGCGCCGGCCCTCGCGCACCAGGTGGTGGTGCACGGCCGACAGCGCCAGCAGCGCCGGGATCGCCACCTGCGTACGGCTCATGCGGCGGTCGGTGATGATGAGGATGTTGTGGCCGCCCTTGATGGCATCGACGGCCTCGGCGCACAGCGACGCCAGCTTGGCCTCGACGCCTTCGCGGCCCCATGACAGCGGGTAGGTGATGTCGAGCTCGTAGCTCTTGAACTTGCCGCCGGTGCGCTGCTCGATGGCGCGCAGGCGGGCCATGTCGTCGAAGTCGAGGATGGGCTGGTGCACTTCCAGCCGCATCGGCGGGTTGACGGCGTTGATGTCCAGCAGGTTGGGCTTGGGGCCGATGAAGCTGTTCAGGCTCATCACGATCGCTTCCCGGATGGGGTCGATCGGCGGGTTCGTGACCTGCGCGAAGAGCTGCTTGAAGTAGTTGAAGAGCGGCTTGTTCTTGTCCGACAGCACCGCCAGCGGGCTGTCGTTGCCCATGCTGCCGATGGCTTCCTCGCCGTTGGCGGCCATCGGCGCGATGAGGAACTTCAGGTCTTCCTGGGTGTAGCCGAAGGCCTGCTGGCGGTCGAGCAGCGACTCGGCATGGGCCACGGGTTCGGCGCTGGCATCGATCGAATCCAGGCGGATGCGCACGTTCTCGATCCACTGCCGATAGGGCCTGGCGTTGGCGAACTGGTTCTTCAGGTCCTCGTCGTCGACGATGCGGCCCTGTTCCAGGTCGATGAGGAACATCTTGCCCGGCTGCAGGCGCCACTTCTTGACGATCTTGCCCTCGGGCACCGGCAGCACGCCGGACTCGGACGCCATCACGACGAGGTCGTCGTCGGTGACGATGTAGCGCGCCGGGCGCAGGCCGTTGCGGTCCAGCGTGGCGCCGATCTGCTTGCCGTCGGTGAAGACCATCGCGGCCGGGCCGTCCCAGGGTTCCATCATCGCCGCGTGGTACTCGTAGAAGGCGCGGCGGCGCTCGTCCATCAGCTCGTGGTTCTCCCAGGCCTCGGGGATCATCATCATCGCCGCCTGCGCCAGCGGGTAGCCGCTCATCGTCAGCAGTTCCAGCGCGTTGTCGAAGGTGGCGGTGTCGCTCTGGCCTTCGAAGCTGATGGGGTAGAGCTTCCTCAGGTCGTCGCCCAGAACGGGGCTCTTCATCACGCCTTCGCGGGCGCGCATCCAGTTGAAGTTGCCCTTGACGGTGTTGATCTCGCCGTTGTGCGCCACCATGCGGTAGGGGTGGGCCAGCGGCCATTCGGGGAAGGTGTTGGTGGAAAAGCGCTGGTGCACCAGCGCGAGCGCCGAGACGACGCGCGAATCGGCCAGGTCCTTGTAATACTGCCCCACCTGGTCGGCCAGCAGCAGGCCCTTGTAGATGACGGTGCGGCAGCTCATGCTGGGCACGTAATACTCGCGGCTGTGCGTGAGCTTCAGGGCCTGGATGGCCGCGCTGGCGGTCTTGCGGATGACGTAGAGCTTGCGTTCCAGCGCGTCGGGCACGATGACGTCGGCGCCGCGCCCGATGAAGATCTGGCGGATCACCGGCTCCTTGGCGCGCACGGTGGGGCTCATCGGCATCTCGCGGTCGACCGGCACGTCGCGCCAGCCCAGCAGAACCTGGCCTTCGGCCTTCACGGCGCGTTCGAGCTCCTGTTCGCAGGCCAGGCGCGAGGCATGTTCCTTGGGCAGGAAGATCATGCCCACGCCGTACTCGCCCAGCGGCGGCAGCGCGACACCGGCGGCAGACATTTCGGCGCGGTAGAAGTCGTCGGGGATCTGGATCAGGATGCCGGCTCCGTCGCCCATCAGCTTGTCGGCGCCGACCGCGCCGCGGTGGTCCAGGTTCTCCAGGATCTTCAGGCCCTGCTCGACGATGGCATGCGCCTTCTGCCCCTTGATGTGGGCGACGAAGCCGACGCCGCAGGCGTCGTGCTCGCCGGCAGGTTCGTACAGGCCCTCGCGTGCCAGCGCGGCGATTTCGGATTCGGAGGCCGAGGCGGGTGCGGGCGTGGGCATGGCGCGTTCCTAGGGGCAGGGTGCGGCTGGGGAGCCTGGACGGGACGGACGGCGAGCCTACCGCAGTGCAGCAAATGCGACAAGCGACATTAAATGGGGTCAGGCACCATTTGATTGAGCAAGACGATCTCTGTCATTTAAATAGGGACGGATAAAAGTCTCGCCCGGGTGTCGCCACAGCAGCATGCAGACCCCGTGCCAGCTCGCCGCCGCGCCGGGTTGGAACGGGCTAGGCAGCGGGTCGGCGCGGACGCCCGCGGCTGCGTGGCCGGCTTGGCCGCGCCGTGGTCGTTTCGACCTCGGCCGCGTAGGCTGCCGTGCCCAGCACCCAGCCGCCTTGCGCGGCTTGGCGCAGCGCGGCCGCGAACGCAACGTCGGGGCCTTGTGCCAGCAGGCTGCGATAGGCCGCCTCGCGCTCGAAGGGCGTGTTGCCCAGCTGCCAGATCTCGGGCGGATCGGCCAGCAGCTGATCCCGCGGACCACCGCTGCGGTGGCTCGCACTCGTCACCCCGACCTGCGTCGAAAGGCCATCGATCCAGCGCAGCGCTGCCAGCCTGAGCTCGCCCGGCTGCACCACGGCGCACCGGAATCGACCGCCCCAGAGCGTTCCGGTGCAGCCGTGGCGCCGGTTGTAGGCGCTCACATAGCGGCGGCCGATGGCCTGCACCATGCGGCCCAGGGCCCCTTCGTCGGCCGGCGTGGCGAGCAACTGCACTTCGTCGTCGAGCAGGGCGTAGGCATGCACCTGCACCTGGGCGGCTGCGGCCGCCTCGGCCAGGGCCAGGCGGTAGGTCTGCCGGTCCTGGGCGTCGCTGAAGACGGCACGCCCGCCGTGGCCCCGCTGCACCAGGTAGTGCGCCTGGCCGGGCAGCACCAGCCGCGGCAGCCGCGCCATGGCTCAGTGTTCGAACAGCCGCCGCCCGGTCAGGCGGTGGTGTTCGCGCAGCGCGTAGCGGTCGGTCATGCCGGCGATGTAGTCGGCCACGGCGCGCGGCAGGTTGCCCGCGCCTGCGTAGTCGGCGGGCATCTCCTGCGGGCGGGTCGTGTAGGCGGCGTACAGCTCGCCGACCACGGTGCGGGCCACCGCCGTGGATTGCACCACCTGCGGGTGGCGGTAGAGCTCGCGGAAGAGGAAGGTCTTGAGCTCTGCCTGCTGCGCGTGCAGTGCGTCGCCGAAACGCACCAGCCGCGGCAAGGCGCGCACGGCGTCGGCGTCTGGCGACGCGGCGTCGGCCAGCAGGGCGGCGGTGGTCTGGACGAGGTCGGCGATCTGGGCCGAGAGCATGCGTCGCAGTGTCTCGAAAAGCAGCCGACGGCCAGGCTGGCCTGCCAGCGCCGGGTGCTGGGCCAGAACTTCGCTGCGCCAGTGCGCGAACAGCGGCACGTCGCCAAGCTGGGCGAGCGAGATGAGCCCGGCGCGCACGCCGTCGTCGATGTCGTGGGCGTTGTAGGCCAGGGCATCGGCCAGGTCCACCAGCTGCGCTTCCAGGCTGGGCCGCGTGCCGTCGATGAAGCGCTGTGCCGGGCCGCCGGGCTCGGCCGCGGCCAGGCGCCGAGCGTGGCGCGGCGAGCAATGCTTGAGGATGCCCTCGCGGGTCTCGAAGGTGAGGTTCAGGCCGTCGAAGTCGGGGTAGCGCACTTCCAGCGAGTCCACCACGCGCAGGCTCTGCAGGTTGTGCTCGAAGCCGCCGTGCTCGGCCATGCAGGCCTGCAGGGCGTCCTGCCCGGCGTGGCCGAAGGGCGTGTGGCCGAGGTCGTGCGCGAGGGCGATGGCCTCCACCAGGTCTTCGTTCAGGCGCAGCGCGCGCGCCACCGAGCGGCCCAGCTGCGCCACCTCCAGCGAGTGCGTGAGGCGCGTGCGGAAGAGGTCGCCCTCGTGGTTGATGAAGACCTGGGTCTTGTAGACCAGGCGCCGGAAGGCGGTGCTGTGCACGATGCGGTCGCGGTCGCGCTGGTGCTCGTTGCGCGGCGGCGCCAGTGCCTCGTGGCGCCGCCGGCCGCGGCTGCGTTGCGGTTCGCTGGCCCAGGGGGCGAGCGCCTCGGCGTTCACGTGCCCTCGGGCAGCGCGGCGCTGTGGCGTGCGATCGCGCGCAGCACCGTGGCGTCGGGGGCAGGGCGCATCACGGCGTGCCCGGGGGAGTCGATCAGCAC
>CAIWPS010000742.1 GCA_903914615.1 uncultured beta proteobacterium
AGCTGCCTGGTCCGCCTTCCTGCGCGACCTGAGCGCGCAGCTCGCCGCGCAGTGGCCGGCGATGCAGGAGCGCCTGGGCGATCGCACCGAGGCCTTCGTGACGCTGGCGGCACAGCAGGCCGCCAAGCGCGGCCTGACGCAGGCGGCGGCGGTGGCGCGCTACGCCAGCCTGTGGTTCGTCTGGGGACCGTCGTTCCACGACAAGCCCGGCTTCGAATGGGCCCAGGGCCTGCTTGCCGCACCGGCCGCCGCGCAATGGGGCACCGTGCACCGGCTGGTGCGGCGGTCGCTGGTCGAACTGGCCCGGCTGCCCGAGTCCCGCATCGAGCCGGCCACGCTGGCCGCCGTCGACGAACGGCTGCTCAGCCGCTATGCCCACCTCGGCCACCAGGGCGCCCTGCACCCGCCCGAGCCGCCGCCGGCGCCACGGCTGGCCTGCGATCTCGAAGCCTTCGAGCTGCGGCTGCTGCAGCCGGCGGTGGACGAACGCTACGAGCTGCAGGGCGCGCAGTGGCAGCGGCTGCCGATGCCGGTGCCGCCGCCGCTGCGCGTCGACGCCGCGACGCCGCTGCCGCGCCTCGTCGGCGTGCTGTCGCATGCCGGCGGGCAGGGGCGGCCGGCCAAGCTGCAGCTGCGTGCGCGCACCCATGCCGTGTGCGACGCCACCCTGCACCCCGAACTGCGCTACGGCGGCAGCCACGGCCAGTGGCGCTGGCAGGGCCACGAGACGCGCAGCGTGAGCTGGCCGCTGGCGGCGCTGCAGCAGCCCGGGCCGGCGGCCGGGCCGGGCACCGCGGTGGCCGAGGAAACCTCGCCCGAGATCTGCAAGCTCGAGCTCGAGGTCTGCGGCCTGCGCGACGAGGGCGACGCGCTGGGCACGCAGTCAACGCAGGTGTGGATCTGGCCGGCATCGCAATGGTGGGTGGAGCTGCAGCGCCAGGCCGCGGCGGCGCAGCCGGTGGTGGCCGGCCGCGACCCGGTGCTGCGGGCCACGACGCGCTGCCGCGTCGAACGCGACGGCCAGCCCGAGGATGCCGCGCCGCTGCGCCGCGGCTTCGAGCAAGGCCTGGAAGCGGCGACCGCTGCAGCATTGCAGGCCCTGCTGGCGGCCTGGACGGCCGTCCCCGGCCTGAGCGCGCCGCGGCTGGAAGGCGTGCTGGCGCTGCTGGTCGGGCGGGCCGCGCTGGCCTGGGGCTGGCAGCTGGGCGCGGGCGGTCTCGACGGGCGCGCCTTGATGCGCGTGCTGGGCGATCTCGACCTGCAGGTCTGCCAATCAGATTTGCACTTCGAAGGCGAGCTTGCACTCGGCGGTGCTCGGGCCCGCGTTGCCCTGCATTGCGCCGGCGCGGCCGCACTCGCGCTGCAGATCCGGCGCGAGGCCGCCGAGCCGCCGCTGCTGCCCACCCTGCTGCCGGCGCTGGCGCGCTTCAAGCTGCCCTTCACGGCCGAGGTCACGCCGCTGGCCACCGACACCGGCGCCCTGCTGCAGGCGGCGGCCCCCTGCACCGGTGCGCTGGCGGGCGAGGCCGGCCTGCGGCCGCGCAGCTCCGGTGGCAGCGGCTGGGAGTGGTATGCCGCGCTGCGCCTGGAGGAAGCCAGCCTGGCGCTGTCGCTGGTCGACCCGGTGCTGGGCGTGCAGCGCCTGCCCCACGCGCTGTGGCCGGCGCAGCCGCTGTGCGAATGGAGGCTGGGCTAGATGGACAGGCTGCTGGTGCTGCGGCTGGAGACCCTGGGAGTGGTCGCCGAGGCCAGCCTGAACGGCGTGCCGCTGGCGCGCAGCAGCGCCGACCAGCGCGCGCTCACCGTGCCCATCCACGAGTACACGCTGGCCGGCGCCAACGAGCTCGAGCTGACGATCGAGCCGCCGCCGCCGGGCCAGCCCGACGCGCCGCGGCCGCTGCTGTCCGACGGCCAGCGCGGCGCCAGCCTGCGCCTGCTGCTGCCGCGCATCGGCCAGCTGGCCCACCCCGAGAACGCGCGCACGCTGGCGCAGATCGACTGGGCTCCGGCGCAGGGCGAGGTCGCCGAGGTGCCGGCCCGGCTGCGCAAGACCGTCGACCTGCCCATCGCCTTCCCGCGCTGGCGCTGGTTTGATGCCCCGGTGCCGGAAGACGCCGCGGCCTTGCTGGCCCCGGCCGCCGTCTTCCTGCAGGGCCTGGCCCTGGGCCTGGCGCGCGGCGACCCCGAGCCGCTGGTGCTGGCGGCGCGGCTGCGCTTCGAGGAACTCGCGCAGGCCTACCAGCGCAACCTGGCCGACGACGTCGGCCGCCTGCGCGTGCAGATACAGCAGTGGCACGCGCTGCAGCCGCTGAAGCCGGCGATGCCGGTGGCCGAGGCGCTGTGCCTGCGCCCGCTGGCCGGCGGCCGCCTCTTCGAATGCCTGACGCCGGCCGGCGAGCCGGTGCTGCAGAGCGCCACGGCCGGCGGCGGCCGCGTGGCCTGGCCGCTGCGCATCGCGGCCATCGAAGAGCGCTTCTATGTGCTGCGCTGAGCCCTGCCGCACCGCCGCGGGGGCGGCTATGCTGCACCCTGTTGCGACGGACGGAGCTGGCGAATGATCTTGCTGAGGGTGCTCAGCTACAACGGGACGCCGGCCGACGGGCCGGCGGCGCAGTTCGACGAACTGGGCGGCACCATCGGCCGCGCCGACAACAACCAGCTGGTGCTGCCCGACCCCGAGCGGACGATCTCGCGCGTGCACGCCCGCGTCGTCTTCCGCGCCGGCGGCTATGCGGTGGTGGACAACGGCAGCAACCCGATCAGCGTCAACGGCCTGCCGGTGGGGGCGGGGCGCGAGCAGCCGCTCAAGCCCGGCGACCAGCTGCAGATCGGCGGCTACCTCATCGCCGCCAGTGCGACCGCGGTGGCCCAGCCCAGCGACGACCCCTTCGCCGACCTCTTCGCCGACCTGCCGCAGGGCGTGGCCGTGCTGCCGCCGGCCCCGCGACCGGCGGCGCCCGCGCCGGCCTGGCCTGCGCCCGCGCCCGCCCGCGCA
>CAIWPS010000743.1 GCA_903914615.1 uncultured beta proteobacterium
CTTGGTGCCGGCGTGCATCACGAGGTCGGCGCCCAGCGCCAGCGGCCGCTGCAGTGCCGGCGAACAGAAGGTGTTGTCCACCGTGAGCAGCGCGCCGGCGGCGTGCGCCAGCTCGGCCAGCGCGCGGATGTCGCACACCTCGGTCAGCGGGTTGGTGGGCGTCTCGGCGAACAGCAGCCGCGTGCTCGGGCGCAGCGCGGCGCGCCACTCGCCGATGTCCGTCTGCGAGACGAAGGTGGTGTCGACGCCGAACTTGCCGAACTCCTTCGCGAACAGGCTCAGCGTGGAGCCGAACACCGAGCGCGAGCACACGACATGGTCGCCGGACTTGAGCAGCCCCATGATCAGCAGCAGGATGGCGCTCATGCCGGTGGAGGTGGCCACGCAGCCCTCGGCGCCTTCCATCGCGGCCAGGCGCTGCTCCAGGCTGCGCACCGGGGGGTTGCTCGTGCGTGCGTAGGTGAAGTCCTCCATCTGCGCGAAGCGCCGCGCCGAGGTCTCGGCGTCGGGCTGCACGAAGGCGCTGGTGAGGAACAGGCCCTCGGAGTTTTCTCCATGCTGGCTGGGCGCCAGGGCCGTGCGAACGGCCAGCGTCTCGGGCCGCAGGCCCTCGGGCAGGCGTGCGCGCGCCAGGCGCGCCGCTTCATCGTCGCGATCGCTCATGCCTGCTCGGTACCCTGCAGCGCCAGCCGCGAGCGGTTGTGGCCGTCTTCTTCCTCGAACTGCAGCCTGCGCTGGGCCTGCAGCAGGGCGAAGTCCTCGGCACTGACGTCGCCGGTGATGTAGTGGCCGTCGAAGCAGCTGGCCTCGAAGCTGGCGATCCGGGGGTTCAGCGCGCCGACGACGCGCTTCATGGCGTCGACGTCCTGGTAGATGAGCGCGTCGGCACCGATGAAGGCGCGGATCTCCTCGACGCTGCGGCCATGCGCCACCAGCTCTTCCTTGGTCGGCATGTCGATGCCGTAGACGTTGGGGAAGCGCACCGGCGGCGCGGCGCTGGCGAGGTAGACCTTGCGCGCACCGGCCTCGCGCGCCATCTGCACGATCTCCTGGCTGGTCGTGCCGCGCACGATGCTGTCGTCCACCAGCAGCACGTTGCGGCCCTTGAATTCCATGCCGATGGCGTTGAGCTTCTGGCGCACGCTCTTCTTGCGCACCGCCTGCCCCGGCATGATGAAGGTGCGGCCGACATAGCGGTTCTTCACGAACCCTTCGCGGTAGGGCTTGCCCAGGCGGTGGGCCAGCTGCATGGCGCTGGGCCGGCTCGATTCGGGGATCGGGATGACGACGTCGATCTCCGACGGCGGCAGCGTCGAGATGACGCGCTGCGCCAGCGTCTCGCCCAGGTTCAAGCGCGCGTGGTAGACCGAGATGCCGTCCAGCACCGAATCGGGCCGCGCCAGGTAGACGAACTCGAAGATGCACGGGTTCAGCGTCGGGTGCTCGGCGCATTGGCGCGTGTGGATGCGGCCGGCCTCGTCGATGAAGATGGCCTCGCCCGGGGCGATGTCGCGCACCAGCGGATGGCCGGTGCCCTCCAGCGCCACCGACTCGCTGGCCACCATCGTGTCGCGGCCGTCGGCGCTCTGGCCGTAGCACAGCGGGCGGATGCCGTAGGGGTCGCGGAAGGCCAGCAGCCCGTGGCCCGCAATCAGCGCCACGACGGCATACGAGCCCTTGATGCGGCGGTGCACGGCACCCACGGCCTTGAAGATCTGCTCCGGCGTCAGCGGCAGGTCGCGGGCGACCATTTCCAGCTCGTGCGCCAGCACGTTGATCAGCACCTCGGTGTCGCTCTCGGTGTTGATGTGGCGGCGGTCGACCTCGAACAGCTCGGCCTTCAGCGCCTGGGCGTTGGTGAGGTTGCCGTTGTGCACGAGCACGATGCCGTAGGGCGCGTTGACGTAGAAGGGCTGCGCCTCTTCCTCGCTGTAGGCGTTGCCGGCCGTGGGGTAGCGCACCTGCCCCAGGCCGATCTGCCCCGGCAGGCCACGCATGTTGCGGGTGCGGAAGACGTCGCGCACCATGCCGCGGGCCTTGTGCATGAAGCACTTGGTGCCGAGCATGGTGACGATGCCGGCGGCGTCCTGCCCGCGGTGCTGCAGCAGCAGCAGGGCGTCGTAGATCAGCTGGTTGACGGGCGCCTGGGAGATGGCGCCGACGATGCCGCACATGGTGTTGGGGTTCCGGGTTGGAAGGTCAGGCGCGCAGCAGGCGCGCCGCAGGTTCGGGCAGCAGGGGTGCCAGCGCATGCAGCGTCTGCCCCAGCCAGCGCGCCCCCTGCGAGGCGCGCCACGGCCCCGATTGTGCGGCCGGCGTGAGGCCGACCACCATGGCCACCGCCAGCAGCAGCACGCCGCCACGCAACACGCCGAAGCCACCGCCCAGCAGCCGGTCGGGCAACGACAGCGGCGTGGCGTGGATGAGCAGGCGGAGCAGCCGTGCCAGCAGGCTCCAGACGACGAGCGCGGCGATGAAGCTCAGGGCCAGGGCCGCCGCCAGGTTCAGCGCCGAACCGCTCGCGCCCACCGGCAGGTGCGGGGCCAGCTGCGGCGCGCCCCACTGCGCGGCGAACCAGGCCACCACCCAGCCGGCCAGCGACAGGCATTCGAAGACGAAGCCGCGCACCATGCCGATGACCACCGACAGCAGCAGCACGGCCAGCAGGGCGCCGTCGATCCAGCCCAGCGCAAGCAGGCGGTCCATCACAGCGCCAGGATGTTCGCCGGCAGGCCGTTGCGCTTGACCTTGGTGGCGACGGCCTCGGCCTCCGCGCGCGTGGCGTAGGGGCCCACGCGCACCCGCGTGCGTTTGCCGGCGTCGTTCTCGACCACCTGCGTGTAGGTTTTCAGGCCCAGCCTCTCGACCTTGGCGCGGGCGTCGTGCAGCTTGTTCGGGTCGCTGTAGGCACCGACCTGGACGACGAAGCGCCCCGCTGCCGAGGCCGTGGCGGCAGGGACTGCTGCGGCGGTGCTGCCTTCGAGCAGGGCGCGTGCCCGGGCGCCGTCGTCGGCATGCGCAGGCCTGGGGGCGGCCGGTGCCGCCGGGGCCGAGGCCACCGCCACCAGGCCTTGTGCGCGCGACGCCGGCGGCGTTGCGACCGGCGCCGATGCCACGGCCGTGGCGATGGCGGGCGGGGCCGAGGACGCGGCGATCGGCGCGACCTCGGGCCGGCCAGCGACAGTCGACGCCGGCGCCGCCGGCTCGACACCGGCATCGGCCGGCAGCGGCGTCACCGGCAGCGGGCGCTGCGGCGGCGTTGCGGCCGGCGCCGGGCCTTCGCGGTGCGGCAGCACGAACGGGGTGTCCAGCGGCAGCGGCCGCGGCTGGGTCTCGAACAGCACGGGGAACCCCACCACGCCGATCAGCAGCAACACCACGGCCCCGACCAGCCTGCGACGCGCCTGCGTGCGTGCGGCCTCGACGGCGCCCGGCTCGGCGGCGACGGTGCGCGCGGGTTCGGCCTTGGCGGGGGTCTTGGGGCGCAGGAAGGGCAGTCGCATGCGGCGGAGGGTCAGCCGGTGTGGGCGGCCGAAAGGCGGGGCAAGCCGGCCTTGAGCACGCCGCCGACGGTGTAGAACGAGCCGAAGACGACGATTCTATCGGCCGCCTCTGCGCTGCCGACCGCAGCGGCCAGGGCCTGCGCCGGGCCGCCATGCCGATGCACCTCGGGCGGACCGCCGGGCTTGCCGGTCGTGCCGGCGCGCACCAGCGCCGCCAGGTCCAGCGCCGACGCCGCGCGCGGTGTCGGCAGGTCGCAGCAATGCCAGACCTCGACCAGCGGCGCCATGCGCGCGACGATGGCCACGATGTCCTTGTCGGCCATGGCCCCGAAGACGGCGTGGGTGCGCGGGAAGTAGCCCATCGCGTCGAGGTTGGCGGCCAGCGCGGCCACGGCCTGCGCGTTGTGCGCCACGTCCAGCACCAGCGCCGGCTGCCCCGGCACGATCTGGAAGCGGCCCGGCAGTTCCACCAGCGCCAGCCCCGTGCGCACGGCCTGGGCGTTGATGGGCAGGCGCTCGCGCAGCGCGATCAGCGCGGCGATCGCCCCCGCCGCGTTGATGAGCTGGTTGGCGCCGCGCAGCGCCGGGTAGGACATGCCGTGGTAGCGGCGCCCGCGCCCGCTCCAGGCCCATTGCTGGCGGTCGCCGCTGTGGTTGAAGTCGCGGCCGACGAGCCACAGGTCGGCGCCGATGGCCTGGGCATGCGCCACCACGCTGGCCGGCGGCAGCGGGTCGCTGACGATGGCGGGCTTGCCCGGCCGCATGATCTGCGCCTTCTCCAGCCCGATGGCCTCGCGCGTATCGCCGAGGAATTCCATGTGGTCGAGGTCGATGCTGGTGATGACGGCGCAGTCGGTGTCAAAGGCATTGACCGAGTCGTAGCGGCCGCCCAGCCCCACTTCCAGGATCACCACGTCGAGATCGGCCAGCGAGAGCAGCCGCGCGATGGCCAGGGTGGTGAACTCGAACTGGGTCAGCGTGGTGTCGCTGCGCGCGGCTTCGACGGCGGCGAAGTGCGGCAGCAGCGCCTCGGCTGCCACCGGCGCGCCGTTGACGCGGCAGCGTTCGGTGAAGTGCACGAGCTCGGGCTTCTGGTACAGGCCGGTGCGGTAGCCGGCGTGGCGGGCGATGCTCTCCAGCATCGCGCAGGTGCTCCCCTTGCCGTTGGTGCCGGCCACGGTGATGACAGGCACCGTGAAGGTGATGCCGAGGCGGCGCGCGACCTGGACCGTGCGCTCGAGCGACAGGTCCATGGTCTTGGGGTGCATGGCAGCGCAGTGCGCCAGCCATTCCGCGAGCCCCCAATCTCGCTGTCGCTCGCTAGCCCCCGCGGGGGCCGTCCGCCGGCGGCCCGGCGAAGCCGGTTCCGCGGCGGGAAGCTTGGTCTTGGGCTCGGTCAAGCTACAGCATCGGCGCTTTGGCGCTGCAGCATCGCCAGCAGCCGCGCAATGTTCGGGCGCAGCTGGCGGCGGTCGCAGATCATGTCCAGCGCGCCGGTGCCGAGCAGGAATTCGCTGCGCTGGAAGCCCTCGGGCAGCTTCTCGCGCACGGTGTTCTCGATCACGCGCGGGCCGGCGAAGCCGATCAGCGCCTTCGGCTCGGCGATGACGACATCGCCGACGAAGGCGAAGCTGGCCGAGACGCCGCCCATCGTGGGGTCGGTGAGCACGCTGATGTAGGGCAGCTTCGCCTTCGCCAGCCGGGTCAGCGCGGCGTTGGTCTTGGCCATCTGCAGCAGGCTCAGCAGCCCTTCCTGCATGCGCGCGCCGCCGGTGGCGGTGAAGCTGACGAAGGGCACCTTCTGCTCGACGGCGGCCTCGACGCCGCGCACGAAGCGCTCGCCGACGACGCTGCCCATCGAGCCGCCCATGAATTCGAACTCGAAGCACGCCGCCACCAGCGGCACGCTCATCACGGCGCCGCCCACCACCACCAGCGCGTCGGTCTCGCCGGTGGCTTCCAGCGCCGCCTTCAGGCGCTGCGGGTACTTCTTGCTGTCCTTGAACTTCAGCACGTCGACCGGCATCACCTCCTGGCCGATCTCCCAGCGCCCTTCCGGGTCGAGGAAGGCGTCGAGACGGGCGCGCGCACCGATGCGGTGGTGGTGGTCGCACTTGGGGCAGACGTTGAGGTTCTGCTCCAGGTCGGTCTTGTAGAGCACCGTCTCGCAGGCCGGGCATTTGATCCACAGGCCTTCGGGCACCGCCCGGCGTTCGGCCGGGTCGGTGGGCTGGATCTTGGGCGGCAGCAGCTTTTCCAACCAACTCATGCGGGTACCTCAGGCATCTAGCGCGGCGCGGATCTCGGCCATGAAGCCGCGCGCCGCGGCAGGCGCATTGTCGCGCGTCTCGGTTTCCAGGATCTGGATCAGCCGCGAGCCGATCACCACCGCGTCGGCCACCTGCGCCACGGCGCGCGCGGTGGCGGCGTCGCGGATGCCGAAGCCCACGCCCACCGGCACGCTCACATGCTGGCGAATGCGGGGCACCATCTCGGCCACCGCGGCAGTATCGAGATGGCCGGCGCCCGTCACGCCCTTCAGCGACACGTAGTAGACATAGCCGCTGGCGATGCGGCCGACCTCCTTCATGCGCTGCTCGGTGCTGGTGGGCGCGAGCAGGAAGATGAGGTCCAGCCCGGCGGCCTTCAGGCGCGCGGCAAAGGCCTCGCATTCCTCGGGCGGGTAGTCGACCACCAGCAGGCCGTCGACGCCGGCTTCGCGCGCCGCGGTGACGAAGGCGCCCTCGCCTTCCCGCTGGTCGTAGCGCTCGATCGGGTTGGCATAGCCCATCAGCACCACCGGCGTCTTCGCGTTGCCCTTGCGGAACTCGCGCACCATGGCCAGCACCTGGGGCGCGCCGATGCCGCGCGCGAGCGCGCGTTCGCTGGCCTTCTGGATCACCGGGCCGTCGGCCATGGGGTCGCTGAAGGGCACGCCGAGCTCGATGATGTCGGCGCCGCCTTCGGCCAGCGCCTGCATGATCTGCGGCGTGAGGTCGGCGCAGGGGTCGCCGGCCGTGACGTAGGGGATGAGCGCGGTGCGGCCGCTGGCCTTCAGGGCCGCCAGCGTGGCCTGGATGCGGCTCACAGCGGGCCTCCCTTCACCGTCCGGCCCTGGCACGACGGCCGGCAGAAGAACTCGGCCCCCGACAGATCGGCCACGGTGCCGATGTCCTTGTCGCCGCGGCCCGAAAGATTCACCAGCAGATGCTGGTCGGGCCGCATCGTCGCCGCCAGCTGCATCGCGTAGGCCACGGCATGGCTGGACTCCAGCGCCGGGATGATGCCCTCGGTGCGGCACAGGCGGTGGAAGGCCGACAGCGCCTCGTCGTCCCGGATCGCCACGTACTCGGCGCGGCCGATGTCCTTCAGGTAGGCGTGCTCGGGGCCGACGCCGGGGTAGTCCAGGCCGGCGGAGATGGAATGCGTCTCGGTGATCTGGCCGTTGGCGTCCTGCAGCAGGTAGGTGCGGTTGCCATGCAGCACCCCCGGCGAGCCGGCCGACAGCGAAGCCGAATGCTTGCCGCTGTCCAGGCCCTGCCCTGCGGCCTCGACGCCGATGAGGCGCGTGCCCTCGAAGGGAATGTAGGGATAGAACATGCCCATCGCGTTGCTGCCGCCGCCGACGCAGGCGATCACGGCGTCGGGTTGGCGTCCGATCTGCTCGGGCATCTGCACCAGGCATTCATCGCCGATGACGCGCTGGAAGTCGCGCACCATCATCGGGTAGGGGTGCGGGCCGGCCACGGTGCCGATGATGTAGAAGGTGTCCTCGACGTTCGTCACCCAGTCGCGCAGCGCCTCGTTCAGCGCGTCCTTCAGCGTCTTGCTGCCGCTTTCCACCGGCACCACCTTCGCGCCCAGCAGGTGCATGCGGTAGACGTTGGGGCTTTGCCGCTTGACGTCCTCGCTGCCCATGTAGACCACGCATTCCATGCCGTAGCGGGCGCAGATGGTGGCGGTGGCCACGCCATGCTGGCCGGCGCCGGTCTCGGCGATGACGCGCGGCTTGCCCATGCGCCGCGCCAGCAGCGCCTGGCCGATGGTGTTGTTGACCTTGTGCGCGCCGGTGTGGTTCAGGTCCTCGCGCTTCAGGTGGATCTGCGCGCCGCCGATCTCGCGGCTCAGTCGCGCGGCGTGGTAGACCGGGCTCGGGCGGCCGACGAAGTGCTTGAGCTCGTGGCGGAATTCGGCGACGAACTCGGGGTCGTCGCGGTACTTCGCGTAGGCCGCCTCGAGCTCGTGCAGGGCGTGGATGAGCGTCTCGGCGACGAAGGTGCCGCCGTAGTAGCCGCCCTTGACGGGGCCGAAATGCCCGCGCGCGTCGGGCTGGTGGTATTCGAACATGGGGTGTCTTCTCGGTAGGTTCAGCGGCCGGCGAGCCGGTCATCGGCATCGCGCACCGCCTTGCAGAACCGGCGCATCAGCGGCGCGCTCTTCACGCCCTTGCTGACTTCCACGCCGGAGCTCACGTCAACGGCCCAGGGCCGGACGGTGAGCACCCCATCGGTCACATTGGCAGGATTCAACCCACCAGACAAAACGACCGGAAGCGGCACGCTGGGTGGCAGCTGTGACCAATCGAAGACCTTCCCGCCCCCGCCGTAGCCCTCGACATGGGCGTCTAGCAGCAGGGCCTGTGCACCATGAAAACGAGCCGCGAAGTCTAGCAAATCGAAGCCCGGCGCCATGCGTGCGGCGCGCAGCCAGGGCCGGCCCGGGGCCGCGCACTGCTCGGGCGTCTCGTCGCCGTGGAACTGCAGCAGCGCCTGCGGCAGGGCCTCCCCGGCCAGCCGCAACTCGTGCGGCGAGGCGTTGACGACCAACAGCACCGGCGTGACGAAGGGCGGCAGCCGCGCCACCAGAGCCGCCGCGCGGTCGAGCGTGACATGGCGCGGGCTCTTCGCATACAGCACGAAGCCCAGCGCGTCGGCACCGGCCTCGATGGCGTCGTCGACATCGGCCTCGCGGGTGAGGCCGCAGATCTTGATGCGGGTTTTCGTCAAGGCAACCAGTCCATGGCCGGCGCGTGCTGCGGGATGCGCCAGGCTTCATCGTAGTACGGGCCGACGAAGTACAGCCCCTCGGGCGGAAAGGTGGGCGCCGCGGCATCGCGGCTGCGCGCGGCCAGCACCTGCGCCACCCAGCCCGGGCCCCGGCGGCCGCTGCCCACGGCGACCAGGCAACCCATCAGGTTGCGAACCATGTGCTGCAGGAAGGCGTTGGCGTCGAAGTCGAAGCACCAGTAGGCGCCGCGGCGGCTGATCTCGATGCGGCGCAGCGTCTTGACCGGCGTCGGCGACTGGCAGCCGGCGGCGCGGAATGAACTGAAGTCGTGCTCGCCGACGAGCAGCGCGGCGGCTTCGCGCATCGCCTCCATGTCAAGCGGGCGGAAGACCCAGCCGACCAGGCCCTGCTCGAGCGCCGGCCGCACGGCCGATTCCAGCACCACGAAGCGGTAGCGGCGGCCGCGCGCGCTGTTGCGGGCGTGGAAGCCGGCACCGACGGGCTGGCACCACTGCACCGCGATGTCGGCGGGCAGGTAGCGGTTGGTGCCGCGGACCCAGGAGAAGTCGTCGCGGTCGAGCGCGGTGTCCAGGTGCACGACCTGGTTCAGGCCATGCACGCCGGCATCGGTGCGCCCGGCGCAAACGGTGGCCACGGGGCCGTCGGCAAAGGCCGCGAGCGCGGCCTCCAGCCGGTCCTGCACCGTGCAGCCGTCGGGCTGCGATTGCCAGCCGTGGTAGGCCTGGCCACGATAGGCCAGGCCGAGTGCGAGCCGCCTGCGCGCCGGCTCAGGCAAGCTTGTCCAGCATGCCCCTCGCCTTGGCCTGCAGCGCGCCGTCGCCCTTGGAAACGACTTCCTCGAGCAGGTCGCGGGCGCCTTCGAGGTCGCCGATCTGGCGGAACTCCTCGGCCAGTTCCAGCTTGCGCGCCAGAGGCGCGTTTTCCTCGCTCGGCACCGGCAGCAGGGGTTCGCCGCCGATGGAGAACTCGCCGAAGTCCAGTGCCGGCTCGGGCGCCGGCGGCTTGGCGATCTTCACCGTGGGCGACTCGGCCCCGAGGTCGCCGAGGTCGAAGTCCAGCGCCGCGTCGGCGGCCTTGGGCGCGGCCGCGGCGCGCTGGACCGGGATCGTGCGCGTGGTGCCGCTGTCCAGCGAGAGATCCAGCGTGTCGTCCAGCCGTGCCGCCGGCATGTAGGGCTGGGTGACCTCGGTGGGTGCCATCGCGGGCATGGTGATGGTCGGCGGAATCGGCGCGGCGGCCGGGGCCGGGATGTCGAGCTCGAGGTCGAGGTCCAGGCCGCCGTCCAGGGTCGCGTCGGCCGCGGGCTGGAACGTCGGCGGCGCCGCCGGTGCCTCGTGCGGCTGGGTCGCGGCCCCCAGCGCGTCGGCCAGCACCTGGCCCCCCGCACCACGCACCTCCTCGGGCTTGCCACCAGGCAGGTAGAGCTCGTTCTGGGGATCGATGGAATGGCCCAGGGCCTGCGCCTTGGACCAGTCCTCGCCCTCGCCGCGCGTCAGGTTGAACAGCTGGGTGGCCAGCAGTTCATAGGCCCTGATGTCGCGCCGCTTGGCATAGACCTCGAGCAGCTTGCTGCGGATGGCCATGCGCTCGGGCGCCGCGCGCATCGCCTCCTTCAGGATCTCCTCGGCCTGCAGGTCGCGCCCGTAGGCCAGGTAGACGTCGGCCTCGGCCACCGGGTCGACGTCGCCGATGGCATCCAGCTGCGACAGCGAATAGCTCATCGACGAGGAGTTGCCGGTGGTGCTGGTGGCGGCATCGCGGGTGTCGATGCGCTGGCCGCCGCTGGCGCCGAAGAACGAGTCCGGCTGCAGACGGCTTTCGAGGAAGGACGTCTCGCCGGCGGGCCGGCGGCGGCTGCGCAGCTTGTACAGGCCGAGGCCGGCGAGCAAGGCCACGAGCACGCCTGCCGCGGGCAGCAGCAGCGCGTTGTCGAGCAGGCTGTCGAGCAAGCCCGGTGCCTCGCGCGTCGGCGCCGGCGCAGGTGCCACGGCCGCGCGCTTGGGGGCGGGTGCGGGGACTGGTTTGGCCTCGGCGGCCGAAGCCGGCACCGGCGGGGGCGGCGGTGCCGCGGCCACGACGACGGGCGCGGGCAGCGCTGCCGA
>CAIWPS010000744.1 GCA_903914615.1 uncultured beta proteobacterium
TCGACGAAGCGGCGCTGAAGTCGCTCGTCCAGGCCGCGGTGGCGCTGAATCTCTCGTCCTCGCGTCGCTAGCGCGCCGGCACCGTCGCCGTTGGCCAACCCAGCCTTCGTCGAAACCCAGCAGGAGGCCCCATGCCCCGCCAGATCGTGTTCACGGCCCATGCGGCCAAGCCGCCGCCGACCTACAGCCAGGCGGTCAAGGCGGCCGGCCTCGTCTTTGTCTCCGGCACCGCGCCGACCGATCCCCTGACCGGTGCCTTCAAGGGCACGACGATCCAGGAGCAGACGCGGCAGTGCCTGACGAACATCCGGGCCATCCTCGAGGCGGCCGGCAGTTCGATGGACAAGGTCGTCAGCGTCACCGTCGTGATGGCCGACGAGGACGAGTTCGCGGGGATGAACGAGGAATGGATGAGGTGGTTTCCCAGCGACCCGCCGGCCCGCCAGGGGGCCAAGCTTCCTGCCCGCATTCCGGGGCTGAAGGTGTCGATCGCGGCCATTGCCGAGGCCTAGTCAGACGCTGCACCTGGCGCGCGCAGGCGCCGATGGCCAGCGGCCGGGGCGAGCCCGCCGCGGCGGCGCCGGGCCATCGCAGGAAACCTGCGACCTCCGAGTTGCCCTCGACGGATCACGAGCCGAAGCGAATTAGTACGCAAGACTCGCGTTCCGTCGCTGTGACCTTCGGTTACGTCTAGCATCGATTGGGCAGAATGAGGCCATCCCGATCCGCAGGGGTGGCGCCAGTCAGCTGCGGATCGATGGAACGGCGGGGGTGGCCTTGCAGCCGACCGCAGCGTCCGAGCGTGTTGACCGTTACGCGGGGTCCTGGATGGACCGCGCCCCTCGCCACCCAGGGGAAGAACATGAAACTGATTGCCGCCTTCACCGTCCTTATCGAGAAGCGTCGCCTCCTGCGCGCAGCCGTCTCGGCCGTCACCGCCATCAGCCTGATACTGCCCGGCGTCGGGCTGCGCACGGCGAACGCCGCGCCCTTGCCCGACCATGCCGCCAAGGTGGCGCCCGACCTGGACGACGAAGTGCGCAGCGCCAGCCCACTGCGCCCGAGGTGGTCGCGCGACATCGGCGGCGTGCGCCATGTGCAAGCCATTCTGGTCAGCAATTCGCCCGACCCGGCGATGACAGAACTGCGGGCCCAGGTGCTCAGGCTCGGCGGCTCGGTGCACGCCGTGCATGCGGCCGCGCATTCGATCACGGTGCAGGTCAGGGCCGGCGACCTGGCCCAGTTGGCGCAGCGCGGCGACGTCGTCAGCGTCTCGCCCAACCGGCAGACCCAGCGGACCTTCAGCACGCTGGAAGCGGTCACCGGCGCCAACCTGGCCAGCGTGCGCACCTACAGCAGCAAGTCCGCCTACACGGGCCTGGACGGCAGCGGCATCGGCATCGCCATCCTCGACTCGGGCGTCATGCGCGACCACGGCGCGTTCAACGGCCCCGCCGGCCTGCGCGTCAAGCGCAACGTGACGATGCTGAACAACGCGGCGGCCAACTGGACCACGGGCGCCGCAGGCGTCGGCTCGCTGCAGCCGGGCAGCGCCGCGCTCAACAGCTACGAAGCCTCTGTCGCCAACGACAGCGCCGTCACGCCGGACGGCTACGGCCACGGCACGCATGTGGCTTCGGTGGCGGCGGGGCGCTACTTCGCGCCCACCACCTCGTCGCAGCAGGACATGAACGGCATGGCACCGAATGCCAGCATCTACGACGTGAAGGTGCTCAGCGACACCGGCACGGGCACCGTCAGCGACGCCATCGAAGGCATCGAGTGGGTGATCTTCCACGCCAAGCAATACAACATCCGCGTCATGAACCTCAGCCTGGCGGCGCAGTCCACGCAGAGCTGGGCGCTGGACCCGCTGTGCGCGGCCGTGCGCAGTGCCACGGCGGCCGGCATCACGGTGGTCGTGGCCGCGGGCAACTTCGGCCTGAACGCCTCCAACACGGAGGTCTACGGCCAGATCAGCGCGCCGGGCAACGACCCGTCGGTGATCACCGTGGGCTCGGTGAACCTGCACGACACGGTCGTGCGCGACGACGACACGATCAACAACTTCAGCGCCCGCGGACCGACCCGCGGCGGCTACACCGACGCCGCCGGCGCCTACCATGCCGACAACCTGATCAAGCCCGACCTCGTCGCACCGGGAAATCGGCTGGTCGGCGCCGGGTCCACGATCGGCACGTCGCTGAACTGGAACCTGCTCGGCAGCACCTACCTGGCCAACCTGGTGTCGCCGCTGGGCATTCCGGCCGTCCAGAAGCAGACGCAGATGCTGCTCAGCGGCACGTCGATCGCCGCGCCGGCCGTGGCCGGCGCCGCGGCGCTGCTGCTGCAGGCCAACCCCGGGCTGACGCCGCCGCTCATCAAGAGCATCCTGCAGGCCACCGCGCAACCCCTGCGCGGCGCCAACCTGCTGCAGCAGGGTGCGGGGGAATTGAATGTCGAAGGCGCGGTGCGCCTGGCCCGGATCATCCGCAGCGACGTCACCTCGGCCATCGCCGCAGGAACGATCCAGCCCGGCGACTCGATGCTCACCGGCAGCGTCACCGCGACCTCGACGATCGGCGGCTCGGCCTTCAACTGGTCGCGCATCAACGTGGTGGGTGGCAACCACATCGTCGACGGCATCACGCTGCTGACGCGCTACACGCCGCTGATGGACCCCCGCGTGACCTGGGCCAGCGGCAAGGTGCTGGTGCGCACGCCGCTGTACTGGTCGGGCGCCGGCATCGCGGCCAACACCTACGTGCAGTCGTTCACCGAGGCCGCACCGGCCAGCCTGGTCCTGCTGCCCGCCGGCACCGTCTTGGCCGACGCCCTGGCGGGCACCTCGTCGCTGGTCGGCAAGACCGGGGTCTTCATCCCGAGCGCGACCCTCTCGTCGTGGCTGCCCAGTGGCAAGACCCTGCTGCAGGGCGTCACGCTCAGCTCGGGCCTGGTGCTGAGCGAAGGACTGGTGCTCAGCGAGGGCCTGGTGCTCAGCGAGGGGCTCGTCCTCAGCGAAGGGCTGGTGCTCAGCGAAGGACTCGTCCTCAGCGAA
>CAIWPS010000745.1 GCA_903914615.1 uncultured beta proteobacterium
AGCAACTTCCAGCCGGCCTGCAAGGCCCGGACGTTGAACGGGAACTTGATCGTGTTCACACGGTCCGGTGCGACGACGGCAGCGCGTGTCATGAAGAACGCGTAAAGCGCCTTCACGTCGCCGTCGGTCAGCTTGGTGAAGTGCGTGTAGGGGAAGGCCGGCAGCAGATGCGCGCCTTCGCGGTCCACGCCCTCGCGCATCGCGCGGGTGAACGCTTCCTCCGACCAGTTGCCGATGCCTGTCTGCGGGTCCGGTGTGATGTTGGTGCTGTAGGCCAGGCCGAAGCCCGTTTCCAGGCCCAGGCCGCCGCCGTAGGCTGGCCCGCCCGCGACGGTATGGCACCCCGCGCAGTTACCGGCAGCGGCGAGTTGCGCGCCGAGTGCTACCAGCGTCGGCGCAAAACTTTCGGCCGCAGGCGGCGATACCGGTGCCACTGCCGGTCGCCAGCTGATGCCAACGCAGCCCACGAGGAGCACAACGACGACGCCAATCAGGATGCGTTTGATCAATCCGCGCTCCCGCTACTTCAGCGCCTTGACCAGCGCCTCGAATCGGGCCTCCAGCGACTTGTCGTGTCGCGTCACCGCTGGGATCGGCTTTGTGATGCTCAGCAATTGATACACCGCCATCTGGGCTGCCCGCACCGAGAATTCCACCGTGAAGACCGTGTCCAGCGGGATCTCGACGAACTGGCTGATGAATGCGAAATTCCCCGTGAAGGCTGGTACCGGCAAGGGCCGGTCGCCCGGTGCGCGCGGCATGAACATGCTGGTGATGTAGGGCATGCGGCAAGGGATGCAGTTCGCAGTGGCCACCGTCTCCAGGTCGAAACGCAAATGGCCGCAGAGCTCCTGCAGCAGTTCCGCTCCGGTGCAATCGGCCATTGCCTTCGCCACGAAATTGCCGATGCGGTCGGGGAACAGCCCGTAGCCCCAGAACACCTGCACGTCGTCCGGCTGGTTGGCGAAATGCGGCTGGTGGGCCAGCACGATGGACATCAGCCAGTTCGAGTCCTTGAACGTCACCAGGCCGCCGGTGCCGGCCTCGTTGCCGCTGAAGCGCTGCATCTGGTCGAAGAAGGCGGGGTCCTTCAGCGTGACGGTGAACGAGGCCCAGTCCGACTGCGCGACGCAGCTGTTGAAGGCTGCAGGTCTTCCGAATGAGGGCCGGCCTTCTGCGAGCTTTTCCCAAAGGGTCCAACTGCCCTTGTGCGCCTTCTTCAGCTTAGCGGGTGCCGCGGTCATCGAGCCGAGGCTGGAGGCGTCGGTCATCGAGCCGTTTTGTAGGAAGACCAGATCGCCGCTTTCCAACTGCTTCGTTTCTGCTTGACCCTTCAAGGTCCAATGGAGTGCAATGACCTCGAAGCAACCAGACTCGTCCCTTGCGTCGATGTCGGTCACGGTGCAGTCGTTGACTAGCTGAACGCCTTGCGCTTCTAGCCAGCGCTGCAAGGGCACGACCAGCGAGTCGTACTGGTTCAGCACCGTGCGCTTGACGCCGGCCAATGTCTCGATGCGCGAAAACTCCAGCATGAAGCGGTGCAGGTATCGCCTGAATTCGACCGCGCTGTGCCAGGGCTGGAACGCGAAGGTGGTGACCCACATGAACCAGAACTCGGTCTGGAAGAAGGCCGGCGACAGGTGGTCGGTGATGCAACTCGCGCCCAGCGTTGATTCGTCGGCGGCGGCGAGCTTGAGCAGTTCCACCCGGTCGTGCATGGAGAAGCCCATCGATGCCACCGGCACCTTGGCGCGCCGGCTGTCGACCAGTCTCGCCATCGCGTTGGAAACGTGCTTCTCGTTGAACTCAAGGGTTTCCTCGAAGACGCTGCGGCCGGGCTGGGCGATGGATGGGATCGACTTGAACAGGTCCCAGGTGCACTCGTAGTTGTCCGTGGTCAGCATCCGGCCGCCGCGCATCGAGTAGCCGCGATCGGCATCGCCTGCGCCATCCAGGCTGCCGCCCATCAAGGGGCCGGCTTCAAGGATCGAGATGTTCGCGCCCGGCATGCCGCCGTCGCGGATCAGGAAGGCGGCACCGGCCAGCGAGCCGATGCCTCCGCCGACGAAATATGCCTTGCGTGTCGATGTCATGTGTACTGCTTCCTCGTGAGCGCTGCGCTCGATGCGGGCGACTCACAACAGCGCGGATGGCGGAAGTGAACCGGCGTGTTCAATCGCAATACCCAACCCATAGAGAAATCGGGAAGCGGTGGACTGCAAGGTCGAAGTTAGGCGAATCGCCCATCGTGGTCGGTGCGGTAAGCAACACACTGCGCTCTCCGTCGCCGTGTCCTCCTGCGGACATGGGGCTCGCCCAGTCTTCAGGGATGGCGGCTGCCTTCTATCAGGCTCAACTGAACGATCCTGGTGGAGCCATCTCTCCACTATGTGCGGCACCGCACTGAGGGTTTGCACTGGAACGCGGCATAGTGGATGCGTTGTCGGCCAGCAGCCCTTTGCCGAACCAGGTTCTTCACAGTCCAGGATTCCGCATGGTCACTGCATCCAAAGTCATCAAGAACCACTTGCTGGCGGTCCTTCCCGATGCGGAGTTGCAGCGATGGCTGCCGCTTCTTGAGGCCGTCGATTTGCCTCTGGGCCTGGTTCTCTACGAATCGGGCCGGACGCTTAGCCACGTGTACTTCCCGACTACCGCCATCGTCTCCCTGCTGTTCGTGCTCGAAGACGGCGAGTCGGCGGAAATCGCGGTCGTCGGCAACGAGGGTGTCGTGGGCATCTCGCTGTTCATGGGTGGCGAGAGCACGCCCAGCCGTGCAGTGGTGCAAAGCGCCGGGCGGGGCTACAGGCTCAGTTCGCATGCCATCAAGGAAGCGTTCGGTCGCAACAACCCCGTCATGCACCTCATGCTGCGGTACACACAGGCACTCATAACGCAGATGGCGCAGACAGCCGTATGCAATCGCCACCACACGCTGGACAAGCAGTTGTGTCGCTGGCTGTTGCTGAGCATGGATCGACTGCAGGGCACCGAGCTGGTGATGACGCAGAAATTGATCGCCAACATGCTCGGCGTGCGGCGCGAAGGCGTCACCGAAGCTGCCTTGAAGCTGCAGGCGGCGGGGCTCATCCAGTACGCGCGCGGGCACATCACGTTACTCGATCGGCCGGGTCTGGAGCAGCGCACTTGCGAGTGCTATGCCGTGGTGAAGAAGGAATACGACAGGCTGCTGCCGGATTTGATGGCGGTGTAGCTCGCCGTGCGCTGCTCAAGCTGGTCTGCCAAGGCCACGGGGCCCTTGGTTCTGTAACGCACAGACTGCTCGCGCTCCGGCGCGCACACTGGTGGAGATTGCGCAGCCGAGCTGGCGCGCACGCCCCAAGCCGGAGTCGCCTTGAACAAATCCCCTGTCATGACCACCGCCGCCGGAACGCCCGTTGCGGACAGCCAGAACTCCGAGACGGCCGGCCCGCGCGGCCCCGTGCTGATGCAGGACTATCAGCTGATGGAGAAGATGGCGCATTTCAACCGCGAGCGGGTGCCCGAGCGGGTTGTGCATGCCAAGG
>CAIWPS010000746.1 GCA_903914615.1 uncultured beta proteobacterium
CGACGAGGAAGCCGCCGTAGCTGCCGCCGCTGGCGAACAGCCGCCGCGCGTCGGCCCAGGGCTGGGCCAGGAGCCAGTCGCTGGCGGCCTCGATGTCCTGCAGCTCGAGCTCGCCCTGGCGGCCGACCAGGCTGTGCCTGAAGGACCAACCGAAGCCGCTGGAGCCGTGGTAATTCACCTGCGCCACGACCCGCCCCGCAGCGGCAAGGACGTGCGGGTTCCAGCGGTAGCCGAAAGTGTCGCCGGCGGCGGCAAAAGGGCCGCCGTGGATGACGTGCAGCACCGCATGCGGCTTGCGGGCATCGAAGCGCGGCGGCTGCACCAGCCACATCTGCACCGGCTCGCCCAAAGCACCGACGACGGTCTGCTCGCGCACGGCACCGAACTCGATGCGGCCGAGCAAGGCGTCGTTGAAACGCTCCAGCCGCCGCGCCGGGGCGCCGGCTTGCCGCGCCAGCACGCGCACCGGGTGCACGGCGCTGTCGGCGGCGACGACGACGGTGCCCGCGGCGGCATCGAAGCCCTGCACCCAGCCGCCTTCGTGCACGGTGGCGGGCAGCGCGTCGTCCAGACCCAGGCGCCAGAGGTGGCAGCGGCCGCGGTCCTCGGCGCTGAAGAGCAGCGAGCGGCCGTCGCCGGCCCAGCGCAGCGGCGCATTCGCCGCCCGGTCCCAGCCCGCGGCCAGCACGCGCCAGCTGCGCCCCGGCCCGAGCAGAGCCGGCTGGCTCAGCGCCGTGTGGTGCGCGCCGACATGCGCTGCCGTCACCGCCAGCCGGCTGCCGTCGGGGCTGTAGCGCGGCGCGCCGAAGTCCCACGCCGCGTCGTCCACCAGAGACCTCACGCGGCGTGTCGCCAGGTCGATCTCCGACAGCGCCAGCCGGTTGCCCGAGAGCGGCACCGCGGCCGGGTCGTGCACGAAGGCCAGGCGCCGGCCGCCGGGGTGGACGTCGTAGACCTCGTTGCCGGCGGCGTCGCGCGGCAGTTCCAGGGGCGTGCCTTCGAAGAGGTCGGTGACGCGGCCGGTCTTCACGTCCAGCAGCAGCAGGTGCAGCACACGGCCCATCGGCACGTGGTGGTCCCAGTGGCGATAGAAGGCTTCGCTGGTGGCGTAGCCGGTCTCCTTGCGGGCGCTGACATCGCGCTGGCGGCGCGCCTGCGCGGCGGCGCCTTTCAGCTCGGGCCAGACCCAGGCCGCGAAGGCGATGCGGCGGCCGTCGGGCAGCCACTTGAAGGACTCGACGCCGGGCGCGAAGTCGCTGGCACGGCGCGCCTCGCCGCCATCGGCAGCGATGACGTAGAGCTGCGGCGTCGCGTCCTTGGCGCCCTGCTGTTCGCGGCGGGCGATGAAGGCAATCTGGTCACCTTGCCGGCCCGGCCGCGGCGCCCAGGCGGGCTGGCCGTCCTTGTCGCCGCAACGCGTCAGGCGGCGCGGTGCGGCGCCGGCCGTGTCCAGCAGCCACAGGGCGCTGGACGCGCGGTTGTCGGCCATCGAATGCGTTGTCACCGAGCAGACGGCGCGGCGCCCGTCGGGCGCCAGCGCGACCGCGCCGACACGCTCGATGTTCCAGAGATCCTCGACGGTCAGCGGGTGCTTGTGGTGGGCGGGCATCTCGCCAGTGTCGCCCAGGCACGCGGGCTGTGCCTCGGCCCTGGCTCAGCCGATGCTCTCCACCTGCCGGCTCTGCTGGTAGGCGCGGCCGTAGCGGTTGGCCAGGAAGTCCGGCAGCGCGACCTGTTCCTGGCGGATGAAGCCGCGCTGCGGCAGCGCGCCCTCGCGGAAGAGGTCGACCGCGGCGCAGACCCCCGCGGCGGTGGTGATCTGGATCGCCGACAGCGGCGCCGCGGCGTCGCGGTCGGCGAAGATCTTGCGCGCGAACACCTCCTGCACCAGGCTGCCGCCCTTCATGCCGCTGACGGTGACGAAGACCAGCACCACGTCCTGCATCGTGCTCGGGATGGACCGGCGCATGATCTCCTTCAGCGTCTCGGTGTCCTTGTTCAGCTGCAGTTCTTCCAGCAGCAGCTTCATCAGGTCGCGGTGGCCGGGGTAGCGCACGCTCTTGTAGTCCAGGGTCTGCACCCGGCCCGCCAGCGTCTCGCACAGCGTGCCCAGGCCGCCGCTGGTGTTGAAGGCCTCGTACTCGGTGCCGTCCAGGCTGAAGTGCTCCAGCCCCTCCAGCGGCAGCACCTCGATGTTGCGGCCGTCGCGGATGGCCTCGCAGGGGTGGCAGTACTCGTTGATGAGCCCGTCGACGCTCCAGGTCAGGTTGTACTTCAGCGAGTTGGTCGGGAAGGCCGGCAGCGCGCCGACGCGCATCTTCACTTCCTGCAGGCTCTCGAAACCCTGCGCCAGGTGGTGGGCGACGATGCCGATGAAGCCCGGCGCCAGGCCGCACTGCGGCATGAAGGCGGTGGCCGCGCCCTCGGCCAGGGCGTGGATGGCACGCGTGGCCGCCACGTCCTCGGTGAGGTCGAAGTAGTGGCAGCCGGCCTCGCGTGCCTGCGTCGCCGCCAGCGTCGCCAGGTGGTAGGGCAAGGCGTTGACGACGGCGTCCTGGCCATGCAGCACGGCCAGCAGGGCGGCCGGGTCGGCCGTCTCGGCCACGCGGGTGGCCACGGCCACGCCGTCCAGCCGCGCCAGCGCGAGCGGGCTGCGGTCGACGACCGTGACCTCGTAGTCCTGGCCCTGGGCCAGCAGGCGGGCGATGGTCTGGCCGATGTGGCCGGCACCGAGCAGGGTGATGCGCATGGGGTTCTTCCGTCCTGGGCTGTTCAAGCCCGCCAGTCTAGGCAGGGGCCCGAACGGAAGAAAGCGCGCTTTCGTCGGAAGCGCCGGGGATTTCGGCGCTTCGACGAAAGGACCGGACGCAACGTCAGGCGCCTGCGCCCTGCTGCTTGTCCGCCTTCAGCTTGGCCTTGTGCGCCCGGCCCTCGGCCCGCTTGGCCTTGGTGGTCGCCATCTCGTAGGCCTCCTCGGCTTCGCTGCGCATCGCGATGGCGCGGGCCAGCGCGGCCTCGAAGCGCTCGGCGGTGTAGGTGTTCTCGGTGCCGATATAGACGGTGCGCCGGCGGGGCTTGTTGCCGAAGCGCGGGATCAGCACCGACAGGCTGCAATCGCGGGTGCGACCGTTGCGGCGCACGCGCAGCAGCGGGCCGGAGATGCCCACCGGCAGGTCGCTGGTCTTGTTCTGGCTGGGCGCGCGCTGCAGCAGCGAGGGCGCCGGCAGCGTGGCGATGCGCTTGAGCAGTTCCTTGGTCGCCTTGTCCAGCGACGCCGCGGCACCGCTGCCGTCGCTGCTGTGGTCGGAGAAGAGTTTCGTGCCGCCGTAACGCAGCTGCCAACCATGGGTGGCCCGGTGGTCGATGCGCTGGATGCCCTGGGGCACCTCGAACTGCTCCCCGCTGAAGATCGTGATCTTGCGGACTTTCATCTGGTTCCTCGAATAACGGATCGTGGGCCTCCCTGCGTTCAGGCCTCGTCGTCGTACGCGCCCCTAACCCCCAGGTGGCGCGGCGGAAGAGACTGTAGGCCTGGGCATGTTTCCAGATGGTTTCTCGCGCCGCGCCTTTGCCATTCGACAATGCAGGCCCGTGACTGCCTGCACTGCGCCCGATGAGGCTCGACCCCCTGGACCGCCGCCTGCTGGCGCTGCTGCAGACCAACGCGCGCGCCAGCACGGCCGAGCTGGCACGCCAGCTCGGTGTCGCGCGCACCACGGTGCTGGCGCGCCTGGCCC
>CAIWPS010000747.1 GCA_903914615.1 uncultured beta proteobacterium
CATCGAGCCCAGGCCTGGGCCGCTGCCGCGCAACCCGAACGGCAAGATCGATCGCAAGCTGCTTGCCACGGGTTGGCAGGAACGACATGGCTGACCTGATTCCCACGGCGCCGGCGCGGCCGATGCACGCGCCGATGACGCTTTTCCCGCTGCGCCACGGCGAACTGGTGATCGGCGGCCAGAAGGTCGGTGCGCTCGCCGCCCGCGTCGGCCAGACCCCCTTCTACGCCTACGACCGCGGCCTGCTGCGCGATCGCGTTGCGAAGTTGCGCGCAGCGCTGCCCCCAGCGGTGAAGCTGCACTACGCGATGAAGGCCAACCCAATGCCCGCTGTGGTCGGCCTGATGGCCGGGCTCGTCGACGGCATCGACGTCGCCTCGGCCGGCGAGCTGAAAGTGGCCCTGGACGCCGGCGCCGACCCGGCCGAGGTCAGTTTCGCCGGCCCCGGCAAGCGCGACCCCGAGCTTTGGCAAGCCGTGGCCGCGGGCGTGCTGGTGAACCTCGAGTCGATGCGCGAACTGCCGGTGCTGGCCGCAGCCTCGCAGGCGCTGGGCCTGCCGGCGCGCGTGGCGGTGCGCGTGAACCCCGACTTCGAGCTCAAGGGCTCGGGGATGAAGATGGGTGGCGGGCCCAAGCAGTTCGGTGTCGATACCGAGGTGGTGCCCGAGATGCTGCGCTGGATCGCCCGCGAGGGCCTGGGTTTCGAGGGCTTCCATCTCTTCGCCGGTTCGCAGAACCTGCGCGCCGAATCCATCTGCGAGGCCCAGCGCAAGAGCTACGAACTGGCGCTGAGGCTGGCCCAGGACGCCCATCTGCCGGTGCGCTTCCTGAACCTGGGCGGCGGCTTCGGCATCCCCTACTTCCCGGGCGAGCAGCCGCTGGACCTGGTACCCATCGGTGCCAACCTGGCGGCGCTTTGCGAGCGCGCACGAACTGAACTGCCACAGGCCGGCATCGTCATCGAACTCGGGCGCTACCTCGTCGGCGAGGCCGGCGTCTACATCACCCGCATCGTCGACCGCAAGGTCTCGCGCGGGCAGGTCTACCTGGTCACCGACGGCGGCCTGAACCACCACCTGTCGGCCTCGGGCAACTTCGGCCAGGTGGTGCGCAAGAATTACCCGGTGACCATCGCCAACCGCGCGGCGTCCGCAGATCTCGAGACCGCCTCGGTGGTGGGCCCGCTGTGCACGCCGCTGGATTTGCTGGCCGACCGCATGTCGCTGCCGGTGGCGCAGGTGGGCGACCTGGTGGCGGTGTTCCAGTCGGGCGCCTACGGGGCCAGCGCCAGCCCGCAGGCCTTCCTCGGCCACCCCGTCTGCGTGGAGGTTCTGGTGTGAGGACTGTCGCCGCGGGCCTGGCGTGAACCTCCGGGCCGCCGGGGCCCTGGCGTGGGGCGGCGCCTGCGCGGCGCTGGCCTTCTGGCTGGCCTGGCACCACCCGCTCTCGCCGGCCGCCGCGCTGGCCGGCTGCGGCCTGCTGCTGGCCTTGGCGTCCTGGCGCCCGGCGCGCTGGCCTCTGTGGCTGCTGCCGCTGCTGCCGCTGATCGGGCTCATGCCCTGGACCGGCTGGCTGGTGGTGGAGGAATTCGACATCGCGCTGCTGGGGGTGGCGGCGGGCGTGCTGCTGCGCATGGCGGCGGGCTGGCCTGGCGCGGCGCCGCCGGGCCGGCCCGCGGCCTGCCGGTTCTGGCCGGTTCTGCTGTGGCTGCTGCCGGTGCTGGTGGCAACGCTGGTCGCGCTGCAGCGCGGCGTGGCCGACGCCGGCGGGCTGGCCTGGGGCTGGTGGCAGGGCTACCGCGAGCCGCTGAACAGCCTGCGCCTGGCCAAGCCGCTGTTCGAGGTGCTCTTGCTGATGCCTCTGTGGCGCGCTGCCTGCCAGGCCGACGCCGCCGGTGCGGCACGCGACCTTAGGCGCGGGCTGGCGTTGCTGCTGCTGGGCGTGGCGCTGGCCGTGCTGTGGGAGCGGCTGGCCTTCACGGGGCTGCTGGACTTTTCCAGCGATTACCGCGCCACCGGCCCGTTCTGGGAAATGCATGTCGGCGGCGCCGCCCTGGACGCCGTGCTGGCGATGACGCTTCCCTTCGCCGCCGGCCTGCTGGCCGAGGCGCGCACACCGTCGCGATGGCTGGGTGCGGCCGCCGTCGTGGCCCTGGCGGCCTACGCCGGCCTGGTGACCTTCTCGCGCATCGTCTACCTCGCCCTGCCTTTGGGCCTGTTCGTCTGGTGGGCCCTGCGGGCGCTGAACCGGCGTCGCGAAGCCACACCGGCTCGG
>CAIWPS010000748.1 GCA_903914615.1 uncultured beta proteobacterium
CGATGAACTTGTTCGATGCGATGGAAACGGCTTCCATGGTTTAGCCCTCTGCCTCGGATGCCTTCTCGGTGACGTCGACGCGCGCCATGGCATGCTCGAGCTTGGCGTGAACGGCGGCCAGCGCGCGCTCGGCGTCGGCGTGTTCGGCTTCCACGGCGATCAGGTGCTCGATCGCGGCGAGGTGCGCCTTGTGGGCGGGATGCAGCGCGTGATAGGGCGAGCCGATGCCGCGCTCGTGGCCGGCCTCAAGCTTCAGCCTCTCGTGCGCCGCGGCGAGACGCTGGTCTCCCGGCATCGGCTCCGGTTCGGCTTGCACGGTCATCTGCTTGTCGGGAAACTGAATCGGCTTGTCGTCGTCCATGGGGAGGCTCCAGGTCAGCGGGGCGTGATGCTGGCCGGGAACGTGGTCGGGCTGGCTATCCCCAGCAACGCACCCGCTAAATCCGGCTGCGGATCCAATCTTCTGCGGCGGCCATTGCCGGACCCCATGCGCCGAAATCCGGCTGGCGGAACAGCCTCACGCCGTCGTACCAGGGGGTGGCGTCGCCATTCTCGCCCCAGCGCCAGTCGGCCGAATAGGGCAGCAGGACCGCGGTCGGGATGCCGAGCGCGCCGGCCAAGTGGGCGGTGGCAGTGTCGACCGAGATCACGGCATCGAGGCAGGACATCAGCGCGGCGGAATCGGCGAAGTCGTTGATCAGGGCACCGCCGTCGAACACCAGCGGGCGCTCATCGTCTCGCAAGTCCTTCTGGAGACTCACGAAAGTCGCGCCCGGATACTTCCGCCAGGCGAGGTCTTTCAGTGCCGCGGATCGGTTGTGATCGTTGACAAACTCGGCACGGCCGCGCCAGGACAGGCCGATCTTAGGACCTGAAGGCAAAACTCCCTGCATCGTCTCGACGTGCACGGGATCTGCGTGCAGGTATGGTTGGCCAGCGATTTCGAGGCCGGCCGTTTGCCAGAGGTCCATGACGAGCACGAAGGCGTCGCTTTTATAGACGAGGGCAGCGGCTTTGACGTCTCCACCATCGGAAAACTCCACGTTGGGAAAGTTGGCCGCCAGCAGCGGCATCAGGGCGGTGCGGGTGGTCCAGTGCACCGAGCGGGCAACGGCGGAAATCCTGAGGATAAACCGCGCCATCATGATCGAATCGCCGAAACCCTGTTCGTGCAGGATCAGGACGTTCTTATCGCGCAGATCCTCCAGCCGGTGCAGCCTGGCGTCCCATTTCGTGACCGGAAGGCGGGAGCGATAGAGCTCCAGCCCCTGCCAGAACTCGCCGCGCATCAGGTGGATATAGGCCGCATTCAGCCGGCTTTCGTGGCTGTTGTCGGCCGCGAAATCCGCCAGCGCCTCGTCGTAGCGCCGCACCGACTGCAGCAGCACGCCGCGGTTTACCCGAATGATGTTCTTGAGCTCCGGCGTGCCGATCGCGAAAGCGCGCTCGTAATCGGCCAGCGCCTCGTTCGGCCGGCCGAGCTGGTGCCAGCACATGCCGCGGTTGGCCAGCGCTGCGAACAGCACCGGATCCACATCAAGCGCGCAATTATAGCAGGTGACGGCATCGCGCCATTCCCGTTTTTTCTGGTGTGCCCAGCCCTCGCTGAAATACCGCCCGGCCTTGCGCGCGCGGCGGCTGGTGCTGTCCATCTCGAGGGTGATGGTTTTGACGGCCATCAGCGCGGCGGGGTCCAGCGCTTCCAGTCGACCGGGATGGTCATGCCCCAGCGCTCAAGGGCGTGCATCGAGCCGAGCAGCATGTTCAGGAACTGCTCTGGCGTCATGTTCGCGCGCGCCGAGGTCCGGCCCCTGATCTCGATGAACCAGGTGCCGTCGTCGTTGCGGCCGACCGTGGTTTTCTGATCGGGCGCGGTGTGCAGGCCGTCCTTGCGGAAAAAGCTCTCGCCATCGAGTTTGTGTTGCCAGTCCATGGTCATCCTCCAAATGGGTCGAAATCAACACCGTCGGCGATCGTCTGCGGCCGCCGGCGGTTCGGATTGAAGCCGTAAAAGCGCTCGGTGACCTGGGCGTGCCGGATGTCCATGCACAGCACGCGGCAGGCGCTCATGATGTCGTCGTCGATCTTGTTCACGAGGCCGTTGACGCGGTGATAGCCCTGATATTCGTCGAAGGCCTCCGTCAGGTGGCGGGCGATGAGCAGCCGCCGGCCGGCGAAGCGGTTTTCCATGTCGGTGATGCCGCCCTCGAAATCGAAGTTTCCGCCCATGTTTGCGGGGAACACCGCATGCGTCGGGCGCATGTTCAGGCCCAATTTCTTGTAGACCTGCGCGATGGTCTCGCCGGATACGATCGAGCCGCCGCGGCCGCCGTCATGTGGCCATGCCACCGGGGCCTGCCACATCGGATGCTGCTTCATGGTCGAGACCTGGGTCGGGGCCAAACCGAGCATGCGGATGGCGTGCATCACGTAGATCGTATCGGCATCCCGATCCCAGCACGCCAGCACGGCGGCAAAGGGGTGGCCGCTCGATGCGTTGCCGGAATGCCGGAAGTCCAGCGCCCACATCCACGGCCAGTAAGGCGGCACGTTCATCGGATCGAGGTCGTGCTTGATCTGTTCGACCGGCGTTTCGAACACGGCGCCCTCGCCCTGCATATCGGCGCCGTAGACACGGGTCTGGACCTCGTTCGCCCTGTACTTGGCTATGATGGATGGCAAGTCCTCATCCGGAATGTGGCCGCCGTTCGACACGAGCGCATCCTGAATGGTCATCAGGATCTCGTGGGTGCCATCCTTCTTTTCCTTGAAGCGCCGGCGGATCGGCGTCAGACCGAGCAGCGCCGTCATGGTCACCATGATGATCCCGCGGGTCGTCGTGGTCCGGGCCTGGCACTCGCCATAAATCGGGCCGTTCTGCTCGCCCTTGACGTCCTCGTCGAGCGATATGACGTCGACCGCCTCGCCCTCGAACGCCTGCCGCCCCTGCTCGTAGGTCTTGAACCGGATGGCGCCCTTGCCATCGTCCGCCCGCTTGATGGCGACGGTATCGACCAGGTTGCCGATGCCGCGCGCCATCGTCAGCTTGCCGATGTTGTCCAGCGGGATCATGCCGGTGCCCAGGCCGCCCTCGTCCGACAAGTCGCCAAGCAGCTTGGTCTGCATGCCGTCGCGAATCTTGATGCCATTCGGCGCAGCAGCCCAGGCCAGGAAGTCAGCGGGACGCTCGATCTTCGGCCGCTGCATGAAGCGGCGCCCGCGGAAACCGCCGAGCGACGACCATTCCGGGTAAAGCTGGGTGGCGTGCATCGCGAGTTCCGCCGCGGCCGCCTGGGTCTTGCCCTGCTGGTTGCCGGCCCGCAGCATCCGCTCCGGAAACACCGCGTTGTGAAACCCGAGCTGCTTCAGGTTCGGCTTGTAGAAATCAATCCGGCGGTACTTCTGACGGTACTGCTTCTCCGTGTAGAGCTTCTTGGCATGCTTCCGCAGCTCATTCGGGTCCGGTCCATCCTCACTCATCGACGACCTCACCGTCGATCACCGGCGCCGCAAGCCGGGCGCGATCCGCCAGCATCCGCTCGTAGCGCTCCAGCCCCGAGAAGCCGAACGTCTCGATCAGCATGTCCCGCCCCGCGCCCATGTCCTTGAGCATCTTCAGGTCATTCAGAGCCTGATCGGTATGGTTCAGCGTCACCGAGCCGGAAATGTTCACATCGACGGTCGACTTCTCCCCATGCCCGGATCGCGACAGCGCCATCTCGATCGCCTTGTCGTGCTTCGGGTGCTTCGGATTGTCCAACAGCTCCTCGAGCCGCAAGATCGCCTTCGGCGCCAGCGAGAACAAATACCGCGTGCATAGCGCCTTGACCGCCTCCTGCACGTCATCACGCTGCAACAACCCGTGCGCACGGACCTTGCACCCCTCCAGATGATCCGAATACCCGGCCGCCCTTGCCGCCGACGCCCCATTTGCCCCGTTGAACACGTAGCACCAGGCAAACACCCGCCGGCGCGGGTCGCCCTTGAGATCGCGTAGCTGCTCCGGCAACTCGCTCAGATCAGGCATAATCGGCACAATGTCGCTCATGCCATTCCGAATAACGCGGTTATCCCAGCGAACAACGCACCCGGAACCGCAGCCAGATCAGTGTTGCCAGAATGACACTAAGTTGCTGAAATCAGGCGCGAAATTGTATGGGGATGTCGATTATAGCCGGAGCGTGAGTTTTCCGGGGGTGCCGGCACCCACCCCGGTCTTTTCTTCAATGATTTCAATGGAGGGTGCGCTATCCATCTGCGCCGCGTCAGCGCTCGATCGGCTCAGCCTGGCACATGACTGACACACGCATCAGCTATCACATTGATATTGCTATGTATTATATTCCTACTTCAGGAATGTGCACTCTTGCGCTGAGAGCGAACACGCTGTTATTGGGCTTATGCTCATGATGAGCTATTCCCCATTCCCTCGTGTTGCTCGCTCAGCAAGGGGCTTGGCAATGTACGGATTGCCTCGGCTGGGCTTGCCAGCAATCTGATCTGTGCCGCTGGCGAGGTGGATTGCATCGAACAGCTTGTCGGCGACGTGCTGCGGGACACCATGATCACGGAGCACATCGGCGCCTGCTCTGATCATCTCGAACGACAGCAAACCTGGCATGCACATCCTCGGCTATTCGCCTTCGTCGTGGTCCTCGCTCGCAAGCTCGCTGTGGAAGGATAAGAGCGGGCGCGCGTGGTGGCGGGCGATGAATTGCGATATTTTTATTTGGATAGCAACGCACCCGTGACATATCATTGATATCATTTATCTAATTCTTAGCGTTTGACATGTGTAAAGCTTGACTTCCGCTCTCCCGTTTTGACGATTGTAAAATAATTGTTGACACTGCTATTCGCTGTGCTATTTTACATTTGTCAAACAAACGGAGACTTCACATGACACTGATCATCATCTGCCTCGGATTGCCCCTGTTCTGCCTGGCCGTTCTGGGCGCGGCAATCGTGTTCCCCGACGCTATCCAGTAAGCGGTGATGATCAAAACTCTCACTCCTGACACCTCCAAGGATCGAGCGGCAAAGCGTGCTGCAATCAAACTCTTAGCGGCTGGTCAGGCCACGCAATCCGAGGTCGCTCGGCTCGCAGGCGTATCGCGCCAGCTCATCAGCCATTGGGCGAAGGACATTCCAGTACAGGCGAATCGGGATGCTGTGCTGGCAAAAGCGTGGAGGAGAGCTCTTTCTGCGCGCTGATCCGAGCACGGCGCGTCTGCCAGCCCTTCACACACATGGCTGAGCGCTCGGTTTTGGTCACCTTTCGCATGCGTGATTTGCCGCCTTTTCGCGCAATTCGCGATCGTTGCTTAGCTGGCAAGCTAGCAGCCCGTTTCAGCCCTCCTGACCGCGCTGCATCCCTATAAACAAAGGGTTTCGCCTTCTCGATCAGCTTCACACTGATACGGGAATTGTTCGACAACTCCACAGCCCGCTTGCGGCCCTCCCAAATCGCCTCCATGCGCTTGACCGCATCGAGGTCGATATGCACCCGGAACTCGATGGCGAACATCTCGCAGAACAGATCGAACGTGGTCGGGCCCCAGGATTTGGTCTGCGATGGCCCCAGCATCTTGTCTGCGTGGCCCTTGGTCAGCCCGCCGGCATTGTCGATGAACTCGTTGGTGAGGCCCAGGCGCTCTTTCATGAGCCGGAACACCTCCACGATATCCTGATGCCTGCGCACGGTGGCGATCACCTCGCCGCGGTCAGCCACCATCAGCATTTCAGGCATTGGCGCGCTCATCCCCGCACCGCCCCGCAATCGTTGCACATCATGCCTGGTGACCCCGCTGGTGTTCGACTGAACGGCCTCAAATCAGCCTTCCCGCACGATCGGCAGAAAGGTGGCCGCCTGCCCGACCGCCGGCGAGCTTCCAGAGCCGTCCAAAGGGTCATTGCTCAACAGCGCCAGCTTGCGCTCAAGATCATCCAGGCCGCGCCCAGCGTCATCCAGCACAGCCTCATGCGGACTGAACGCCTTGTCGGTGCGCGCCTCGATCTCAGCCTCGCGCGCGATCAGCGCATCAGCCCTCGCCTCGATCTTGGCGGTCTGCCTGCCAACCACCGCCCCTGCCGCCTTCAGCTTCTCGCTCAACCGATCCATTTTCAAATCCCCAATTGTGTCGCTCATCAGCAGGTCAAATCGTATCGACGAATCCCAGAAGGTCGGCATTCATGGCTTTTCCAGCAGCGCATCGCG
>CAIWPS010000749.1 GCA_903914615.1 uncultured beta proteobacterium
CAGGCGGGCGCAGATCGGGCCTGTCCTGCTGCAGCTGGCGCCTGCGGAGCTCGAGTCTGCGATTGCGGCTGCGTACCATGGCAAGCGGCAGGCTGAGACGCAGCTGAAACGAACGCAGCTGTCTAGGACTGAGATTCTCAAGCGGTTCGAGGACGTTGAGTGAGGCCGGACCAATCGCTCGAGCACGGCGCCAACGGCGAGCCACTAACTCAGCGTTGCCCGCCTCGACTAACCCATGGATGGCAAACACGCTCTTGGCAGTATCGACTACGACTGGGACAATGACGATGACTTTGCCTTCCGAGACAGTTGATGAGCGTTGCACTTCCCGTCGTGGCACTCTGTCGCACTTCGCCTCGATGCGGTTAGCTCGGGAGCGGGAAGTCCATTCCGTTCGTTAGTTTGGCATATCATGAAGTCCCTGGCATCTGCATTCTTATTGTCTTTTTCCGTAACTTGTTCGGCTGAGTGCCTGAACTACGGCGGCGAAATCAAAGTCCTCGGCAAACTTTCTAGGCAGACCTTTGCTGAACAACCAAACTATGAAAGCATTGCCCAAGGAGATGCCAAGGCAACCTATTTTTTTGTAAATCTTCAACACCCGGTTTGCGTTGCCCGTGGACACGCAGAAAGCGATGAGGCTGCCGAATCGGGAGTGAAAATCTTGCAACTCCTATTTAACTCAGCGAGTGCAAGTGGCAGCTATTCGTCACTGCGCCCACACCTCGGAGAAATGGTCGAGTGCCACGGAAGCTTGCTCCACGCCATCTCTGGTCATCATCATTCAAGAATCCTACTTCTAGGCGCTCAGTGCCAGCCTGTACGTTGACCAAGTTCGCATGCCAGGGCATCTAGATTACTAGAATCTCCCCGATTTCAGCATCACGCCTAACCGCTCAAGCGAGGCCCAACCGGCAAGCCTCACCAACACGAGACTCGATGGATGGTCGCATGAATGCAAGCCTCGACTTCTATTTCTTCATCGGCAGCACTTACGCGTACCTCTCGGTGTCTCGTGCTGCAGAGGAAGCAGCCAGCGCAGGTGTGACTCTAAACTGGATGCCATTCAGCGTTCGGACCCTGATGAGAGAACAGAACAATAGTCCCTTCAGCGGCAAGCCTGTCAAGCTGAAGTACATGTGGCGTGACATTGAACGCCGAGCCGAACGGTTACGAATTCCATTTGTTGGTGCATCACAGTACCCGATTGACCCTGAGGAACGGGCCAATCACGTAGCCACACTCGCGTCGACAGAAGGCTGGTGCCAAGAGTTCGCCCAAGCGGCCTACGAAACTTGGTTCCTTAGAAAACTGGACCCGGGCGAACCGGAGAATCTCAGATCCATATTGGAAAGCCTTGGGCGGAATCCGGACGCATGCACAGCAAAGGCTGAAAGCGCTGAGATCGTTGGTCTGTATAAAGCACGAACCGACAAAGCAAGAGAGCTTGGGATTTTCGGCTCGCCAACCTATGTTGCTGGGTCGGAGATCTTCTGGGGTGATGATCGTCTTGAAGACGCATTGGCCTGGTGTCAAACGCGGTGATACTTAGGGTGTCGCTCGAGCGGAGCACTGACGGCTCGCCATCTGATTTGGTCCAGCAATGCGCGACAAAGTATTGGCCATTCAGGCTGGCGTCCTGCAGTCGCCACTCGTTAGGCGCAATCATTTGTTCTCGCAATCAGACTCTATCTCCACGTGCTACTCCGTGAAGATCGATAGCATCCGCAAGTACGCTCTGTCACTTGAGGCTGTGACTGAAGAGCCGCACCATGCCTATTCATCGTTTCGTGTACGAGGCAAGATCTTCGTTACCGTACTTCCTGCCGAAGATGTGATTCATGTCTTTGTTGCTGAGGACGACCGAGAACAGGCCATCGCACTCCACCCGGACTTTGTAGAGAAGTTGCTTTGGGGTGGCAAGGTTGCTGGCCTCAGAGTCACCCTCGAGGCGGCAAAGGCTACGGCAGTGAAGTCTCTCGTGAGGAAGGCATACGAGACACGGGTCAGAAAGGACGCCAGCCCGAGGAATGGAAGAACAAATGCTAAGGCAGGGAGGCCATAACTGCACACTGCCGAATGACGCCCAATCATTCGCCCAAGCGGCGCCCCGACGCTCGACCGCACAATTTGCATCAATCTAGTCAACGCACATGAAGACCAACATCGAAGTGGTAGCCCGGTTCTACGCCACGATCAATCGCAACGACATGCAGGCCATTGCTGACGACTTTGATCCAGGGATCGTCCGCATCGAACCGGAGGGTTTTCCAACCGCAGGCACTTATCGCGGAATCGCAGAAGTTCAGGCCCACATCAAAAAAGGCCGTGGAACCTGGGCTGAAGGAACCTGCGAGCCCGAGGGCTTCTGTGATAACGGCGACAAGGTCGTCGTTTACCTCCATGCATGGGTACGCCTGAAGGACAACACCGAGTGGACCGGCGGAAGGTTCGCCGATGGCTTTGTGCTCCGCCGAGGCAAGATCATCGATTACCGTTCGTTTGCTGACCGCGCGGACGCACTGCAGTGGGCAGGCATCGAGGACCGAGATGCAAACTGAGCGACGCGCTGGCCGCAGGGGACACTCACCGATGCGCGGTCCGGCATTGGAGGCGGAACAACAACCGAAGCCGCCGGCACAGCGTTGCCTGACACATCCACCTCGTGGATGGCAATGAAGCTCTTGGCAATAAGGATTCCGACTGTGACAATGGCCATGACTTTCCCTTGCGAGTGAGTTGATGAGATTCGCAACCCCATCGTGGCACTTTGTTGCCGTCAACCGCAAATCGCAGCGGTTGGCTCGGGACGGGGAAGTCCCTTCCATTCGTTAGGCGTCGGGGGGGAGTCCCATGGCTAATCTACGAGTCACGGAAATCAAGGCGTTCGTGCCAGCCAAAGACTTCGAGGTTTCGAAGCGGTTCTACCGGGACCTCGGCTTCACGATGGCATCGGAAGGAGGCGGCGTTGCCTACTTTCACTTCGAGCATGTCAGCTTCTTGCTGCAAGACTTTTGCGTAGCATCCCTCGCCGAAAACTTCATGATGCACATTCTCGTGGAAGATGTTGAAGCTTGGTGGGCCCACATCCAAGCCAGCGGTGTCGCAGATAGATACGGAGTCAGCGTGACAGAAGTAGAAACTCAGCCATGGCGAATGCGCGATTTCTGTGTTGTCGATCCTTCCGGCGTCCTTTGGCGCATCGGACAAAACGCGAGCTGAATAACTGAACCGCCCTACGTCCACGCGCCCCGACGCCTAACCCCTCACTCAAGCGGCCAACGGCAGGCGACCAGGCCCGCGAGGCGCCGTAAACGATTCTGCACCTCGCGGGCCTGGCGGCCTTCCGTCGTCGCCCTCTTAGCGCGAATGTTAGGCCTCGCAATCACTGGGAGCGTAAGCGCCCAGCCATGCCATCTTGAACCGCGCTAATGCGGTGATAAGGATGGTGTCCACCTAAACCACAGGTGGACACCATGGACCCGAAGACTAATAATCCTTTGGTGGTTGGTTCGAGCCCAACACGGCCTACCACCGAAGCATGTACTGGCATGCCCGCCGGAGCCCTGGCTCGTCGCCGACCGATCCGGCGCTACAGGTCGGTGCGCAGCCGCCAGATCTCGGGGAACAGCACCACGTCCAGCATCTTGCGCAGGTAGCCGACACCGTTCGTGCCGCCGGTGCCGCGCTTGAAGCCGATGACGCGCTCGACCGTGGTGACGTGGCGGAAGCGCCAGAGCCGGAAGGCGTCTTCGAGGTCGGTGAGTTCCTCGCCCAGCTGGTACAGGTCCCAGTGCGACTGCGGCGCGCGGTAGACCTGCAGCCAGGCGGCCTCGACCGCGGCGCTCTCGGCGTAGGGCAGGGTCCAGTCGCGGTCGGTGTGCGTAGCCGGCAGCGCCAGGCCGCGGCGCGCCAGCAGGCGCAGCGCCTCGTCGTAGAGCGAGGGCGCGCGGTACGCCGCCTCGACATGCGCCAGCAGGTCGGCGCGGTGGGCGTGCGGCTGCAGCATCGCGGCATTCTTGTTGCCCAGGCTGAATTCGATGCAGCGGTACTGCCAGCTCTGGAAGCCGCTGCTGCGCGCCAGGAAGGGGCGGATGGCGCTGTATTCCGGCGGCGTCATCGTTGCCAGCACGTCCCAGGCGTGCACCAGCTGCTCCATGATCTTCGAGACGCGGGCCAGCATCTTGAAGGCGGCCGGCAGTTCGTCGCCGGCCACGGCGCGCATGGCCCCGCGCAGTTCGTGCAGCAGCAGCTTCATCCACAGCTCGCTGGTCTGGTGCTGCACGATGAACAGCATCTCGTTGGCGTCGGGCGACAGCGGGTGCTGGGCGTTCAGCACCGCGTCCAGGTGCAGGTAGTCGCCATAGCTCATCTCGGCGCTGAAGTCGAGCTGGGCGCCGTGGTGCCCTTCAGCCCCGCTGTGATCGATGGGGCAGCCTCCGCTCATGTCACGGCCAGGCGCTGGTTGAACTCGGGGCGACGCCATTCCTCGCGTTCCAGAACTTCGCGCACCTGCTCGGCCGCGTCCCAGGCATCGACGTGGCGCAGGTACAGCGGCGTGAAGCCGAAGCGCAGGATGTCGGGTGCCCTGAAGTCGCCGATGACGCCGCGCGCGATCAGCGCCTGCATCGCCGCGTAGGCGATTTCGGGATGGGCGAAGCAGACCTGGCTGCCGCGCCGTGCTTCGTCGGCCGGCGATGCCAGCGCGAGCGCAGGGCACGTGGCCTGCACGCGCTCGGCGAAAAGCCGCGTCAGGGCCAGCGACTTCGCGCGCAGCGCCGCCATGCCGCCCAGCGGCTCGGCCGCCAGCACGGTGTCGACGCCGCATTCCAGCGCCGCCAGGCTCAGCACCGCCGGCGTTCCGCAGAGGTAGCGCGAGATGCCGGCGGCCGGCCTGTAGCCGGGCGTGAACTCGAAGGGCGCGGCATGTCCCATCCAACCGGCCAGCGGCTGCCAGAAGCGCTCGGCATGCCGCGGGTGGGCCCAGACGAAGGCCGGTGCGCCAGGGCCGCCGTTGAGGTACTTGTAGCCGCAGCCGATGGCGAAGTCGGCGCCGGCGCCTTGCAGGTCCACCGGCACGGCGCCGGCGCTGTGCGCCAGGTCCCACACCGTCAGTGCGCCGGCCCGGTGCGCCGCCTGCGTCAGTGCGGCCATGTCGTGCATGCGGCCGCTGCGGTAGTTCACGTGGGTGAGCATCAGCACCGCGGTGCGCTCGTCCAGCCGTGCATGCAGGTCTTCGGCCTCGGCCAGCACGAGCTCGAAGCCGCGTTCCTTGGCCAGCGCCTCGGCGATGTAGAGGTCGGTGGGGAAGTTGCTGCGCTCGCTGAGGATGAGCTTGCGCTGCGGTGCATCGGCGCGCGTGATGGTGAGCGCCGCGCTCAGCACCTTGAAGAGGTTGACGCTGGTGGAATCGGCCACCACCAGTTCGCCGGCACCGGCGCCGACCAGCCGCGCGATCTTGTCGCCGATGCGCTGCGGCAGCGCCATCCAGCCGGCCGTGTTCCAGCTGCGGATCAGGCCCTGCCCCCATTCGTGCTGCACCACCTGCTGCACGCGACCCGGCGTGGCCCGGGGCAGCACGCCCAGCGAATTGCCGTCGAGGTAGATCACGCCTTCGGGCAGCGCAAACTGATCGCGCAGCGCGGCCAGGGGGTCGGTGGCGTCCAGCGCCAGGGCGTCGTTGCGGGTCATGCGGGGTCCTTCGGGATGGCTGCGGCTTCAGCCCGGTGCGCGCAGGACTGCGCGCACGGGTGAGGCATCCGCCGTCGTCAGTTTCAGCGGCAGGGCGATGAGTTCGTAGTCGCCCTCGGGCACCTCGTCCAGCACCAGGTTCTCCAGCACGCGCAGGCCGCGGCGGCGGATGATCTGGTGGCTGGGCAGCGTCTTGCTGTCGGCCGGGTCGATGCTGGCGCTGTCGATGCCGACGAGCTGCACGCCCAGGTCGGCCAGGCGTTCGACGGTCTCGGGCGCCAAGGCCGGCAATGCCGGGTCCCACGCGTCCAGCGGCGCCCGCGCATAGGTGCGCACCAGCACGCGTGGCGGCAGGTCGGCCAGGGCATGCTCGAGATGCTGCCAGCGCACCAGCGGCCCGACGCCGATGGCGTGGACGACGCGGCAGGGCCCGATGTAGGGCTCCAGCGCCAGTGCGCCCGCCGTCGCGCCGCCGTCGTCGTAGTGCAGCGGCGCATCGGCATGGGCGCCGGTGTGCGGGCTGAGGGTGATCGTGCTGACGTTGACGGGGCAGCCCGGCGCGATGCGCGCGGCCCAGGTCTGGGCATAGGGGGTGTCGCCCGGGAACACCGGCGAGCCGGCGTGCACGGGCGGCGAGATGTCCCACAGACGGCGGTCCGGGCGGCGCTGCATGGCCGGGATGATAGTGCGCCAGGGCATTTAGTTGACAACTAAACTATCTCGATCCGAGAATGCCCCATGCCCGCCGCGCAGCGCGCCGCCAGCGCCCACATCGACACTTTCGCGCGCGACCGCCTGCCGCCGCCGCAGGCGCTGCCGGACTTCATCTTCGAAGGGCCGGCGCTGCAGTTTCCCGCGCGCCTGAATTGCGCCACCGCGCTGCTTGGTGACGCCGTGCAGCGCGGCGACGGCGCTCGCCTGTGCGTGCAGGGGGCCGGCCTGCGCTGGAGCTTTGCCGAGCTGCAGGCGCAGGCCGACCGCATCGCGCGCGTGCTCGTCGAAGACCTGGGCCTGGTGCCGGGCAACCGCGTGCTGCTGCGCGGCGCCAACTCGCCGATGCTGGCGGCCTGCTGGTTCGCGGTGGTGAAGGCCGGGGGCATCGCTGTCGGCAGCATGCCGCTGCTGCGAGCAGGCGAACTGGCCGCCATCGTCGCCAAGGCACAGATCAGCCATGCGCTGTGCGACGCGCCGCTGGCCGACGAACTCCTGCGCGCACAAACGCAATGCCCCTCGCTGCGCCACCTGCTGCGCTACGGTGGCGAGCTCGAAGCGCGCGCTGCCGCCAAGCCCGCCGGCTTCGACGACGTCGATACCGCCGCCGACGACATCGCCCTCATCGCCTTCACCTCGGGCACCACCGGCGTGCCCAAGGGCACGATGCATCACCACCGCGACGTCATGGCCGCCTGCGCCTGCTGGCCGCCGCACGTGCTGCGACCGCGGCCCGACGACGTCTTCATCGGCAGCCCGCCGCTGGCCTTCACCTTTGGCCTCGGCGGCCTGCTGCTGTTCCCGCTGGCCGCGCGCGCCAGCACGGTGTTGATCGAGAAGGCCGCGCCCGAGACGCTGACCGCCGCCATCGCCCGCTACCGCGCCACCGTCTGCTTCACCGCGCCCACGTCCTACCGTGCGATGGCGCTGGCGCTGCTGGACGGCCGCTGCACCGACGACCTGTCGTCGCTGCGCAAGTGCGTCTCGGCCGGCGAGGCGCTGCCGGCGGCCACGCGCGCGCTGTGGAAGCAGGCCACGGGCATCGAGCTCATCGACGGCATCGGCTCGACCGAGCTGCTGCACATCTTCATCTCCGCCGACGAGCAGCAGGCCCGCGGCGGTGCTACCGGCCTGCCGGTGCCGGGCTACCGCGCCGCCATCCTGGGCGACGACGGCCGCGAGCTGCCGCGCGGCGAAGTCGGCCGCCTGGCCGTGAAGGGCCCCACCGGCTGCAAGTACCTCGACGACCCGCGCCAGGCGCAGTACGTGCAGCACGGCTGGAACCTGACCGGCGATGCCTACCGCATCGCCGACGACGGCCAGTTCGAATACCAGGCCCGCACCGACGACATGATCGTCAGCGGCGGCTACAACATCGCCGGCCCCGAGGTCGAGGCGGCGCTGCTCCTGCACCCGGCGGTGGCCGAATGCGGTGTCGTCGGCGAGCCCGACGAGGCGCGCGGCATGGTCGTCAAGGCCTACATCGTGCTCAAGCCTGGCCATGCCGCCGACGAATCGATGACGCGTACCTTGCAGGACTTCGTCAAGCAGACCATCGCCCCCTACAAGTACCCGCGCGCCGTGGCCTACCGCGCCAGCCTGCCGCGCACCGAGACCGGCAAGCTGCAGCGCTTCAAGCTGCGCGACGCCACGACCTGACCCCCGAGGCCCCGCGATGAAAGTCCTGCAACCCCCCACCTGGGCCGCGCCGCGCGGCTACGTCAACGGCGTCGCCGTCGGCCCTGCTGCGGGCACGCAGGTTTTCGTGGCCGGGCAGATCGGCTGGAACGCGCAGCAGGTCTTCGCCAGCGACGACCTCGTGGCCCAGGTGCGGCAGGCCCTGCTGAACGTGCGCGCGGTGCTGGCCGAGGCCGGCGCCATGCCCGAGCACATCGTGCGCATGACCTGGTACCTCACCGACAAGCGCGAGTACCTGGCGCGCGGCCGCGAGATCGGCGCCGCCTACCGCGAGGTCGTCGGCAGCTACGCGGTGGCGATGTCGGCCGTCCAGGTCGTGGCGCTGATGGAAGACCGCGCCAAGGTGGAGATCGAGGTCACGGCCTTCGTGCCGGCCTGAGTCAGTTGCCCAGGCGCGGGGACGTCTGGCCCCAGACCCGCACGCCGCTGACGCGGCCCGCGGCGTCGCGCTGGAACACCGCCTCGGCGCCCAGCGTTCCGTCGTCGCGCTGGTAGCGGAAGGTGTCGCCCGCGACATGCTTGAGCACGGCCATCTCCTTGGCCGGGTCGGTGCTGGGCAGCTCCAGCTCGGCCAGGCCCTCGCCCCAGGGCAGGATCACGGTTTCGCTGCCCCAGGGCTGGGCGCGGTAGCGGCCGGCATAGCTTTCCAGCGCCGGCCCGCCGGGGGCGGCCACGGGCAGCTTCAGGCCCTTCACCATCAGCTGGCGCATCGGCCGCGTGTAGCGGCCGGCCGACTCGTTGTCGTTGGCGTTGACCATGGCGACGACGGCGACTTCGGGCTCCAGCGCCAGCGACAGCGCCGTCTGGTAGCCAGGGCAGACGCCGGTGTGGCTGGCCACGGTGGTGGCGCCGTCGCGGCCGACGTAGAAGCCCAGGCCCCAGGTGGTCTTGCCGTCGGGGTCGGTCCACTGCACGCGCTGCATCTCGCGCAGCGTGGCCACCTTCAGCACCTCGCGGCCGCCGTTCTTGCGCAGGCGGAACTGCCACATCGCGAAACGCCCCAGGTCTTCCACGGTCGAGCTGTAGCCGGCCGCCGGCGCCAGGCCGCGCGCGTCGTACAGCGGCAGCGGGTCGCGGGTGCCGTCGCGCTTGATGGCGCCGAAGCCCTGCGCGAAGCGCACGCCCCACATCGGCGCCGGCAGCACCGGCTGGGTGTCGGCGAGCTGCAGCGGGTTGAGCACGTTCTTGCGCACGTAGCTTTCGTAGGGCTGGCCGGAGACGGCGGCGACGACCTCGCCGACCAGGGTCAGCCCGAGGTTGCTGTACTGGTAGTGGTCGCCCGCGCGCTGGAAGGTGCTCTGGCCGGCCAGGCCCTGCAGCACTTCGTCGCGGGTCGGGAACCTGAAGTCGGGCGGCGTCCAGTAGGCGCCGACGGCTTCGCGCGGCAGCCCCGAGGAATGGGTCAGCAGGCCGCGCACGGTGATGGGCCCGCTGTCGGGGTCGCTGCGCTGGATGGCGAAGGCCGGCAGGTACTTGCCGATGTCCTCGTCCAGGCCCAGCTTGCCTTCCTCCCACAGCTGCATAGCGGCCACCGCGGTGAAGAGCTTGGAAATCGAGCAGATGCCGTAGACCGTGTCGGTGCGTGCGGGCATCTGGCGCTTGTGGTCCAGGCTGCCCCAGGCCTTGCGCCAGACCATGCCCTGGCCGACCACCACGCCGGCGGAGAGGGCCGGCAGCTTGTCGTAGGCGGCCTGCGCGTCCAGCCAGGCCTCGACCAGGCGCAGCGCGTCCTTGTACTGCGTCGGCGCGCCCGCAGCGGCCGTCGCGGCGGCCGTCTGGGCCGGCGCGGCCGGCGCGGCAAGTGTCAGCGCCATGGCCGCAGCCCAGGCAGCGCGGCGGATGGGCAGGGGTTTCAGCATGTCCGGGTCTCCTCGCGTCGTGGTGACAGGGGGCGCTCGCTCAGCGCGGGCCGCCTGCGGCGGCCATAGCGGCGGCGCGCGGCTGCGCGCCGTAGGTCAGGCGCGCCCACAGGGCCTCCAGCGGTCCGCGCTCGTGGGTCTTCAGGTACCACAGGCTCCAGGGCACCTGCACCAGCCAGAAGATCGCCAGCGCCAGCACCAGGCTGAGCGCCGGGCCGACCTTCATCCACAGGCCGAAGCCCCAGGACTGGTACAGCGTCAGGCAGATCGCGGTCTGCATCAGGTAGTTGGTCAGCGGCATGCGGCCGGCCGCGGCCAGCGGGGCCAGGCGGCGCTGCCATGACGCGTGCTGCGCCAGGCGCACGATGACCAGCACGTAGAAGATCATCATGCCCAGCCGCGACAGGCTGTAGAGGACGCTGCCCAGCACCTTGACGGGCGACGGGCCGGGCGTGCGGTTGAGCTCGAAGATGGCCGCCATGGCGACGCCGCACAGCAGGCCCACGGCCAGCGCCACCCAGGTCAGGCGGCGGATCTGCGGCATCAGCTCGGCGGCGCGCTGCACCCAGCGCCGACGCCCGGCCAGCAGGCCGATGAGCATGGTCAGGCTCATCATCACCCACCAGCCCACGGTGCCCCAAAGGCTGAGCCAGTTGTCGTAGAAGAAATTCATCATGCGAGCGTTCTCGCGCACCATGGCCACGAAGCCGGCCTGCCCGAAGGCGATCTGGTTGCTGGCGTCGAAGGCCTGGGCCATGGCCACCCGCTCGGCCGTCATCTCGGGCGTGAAGATCAGCACCCGCAGCACGCCCGACAGCGCCGGGTAGACGATGCAGCCGGCGATCAGCAGCAGCACGGTGCGGTCGCTGGCGCGGCGCAGCCCCAGCACCAGCAGCAGGCCCAGGATGGCGTAGGTGTGCAGCACGTCGCCGGGCCAGAAGACCCAGGCATGCAGCACGCCCAGCACCGCCAGCACAGCCAGCCGGCGCAGGTAGATGGCGGTGGCGTGTTCCGGGTCGCGGGCCTGCATGCGCGCGAACTGGATCGTGAAGCCGATGCCGAAGAGCATGCTGAACATGCTGTTGAACTTGCCCGAGAACAGCGCCTCGCGCGCCATCTCGGCCCACTGGTCGATGCGGCCCGGCCACAGGTGCGTGCCGTCGGCCTCGGCGAAGAACGAGCTGTTGAAGCCGGGCATGTTCATGATGAGGATGCCCATCAGCGCGAAGCCGCGCAGGATGTCCAGCGTCGCAATGCGCTGGGTGGAGGGCAGCGGCGCGGGGGTCTGATCGGGGGCAGGGGCCATGGCGATCTCCTGGACGCGTGGAACAGATCGGGCGGGCGCCATTGTTGTCCCTGGCGCGGCCGGTTGCATCCCCCTGGGGCGCTATGCCGGTCGGCGCGCCGTGCGCGCTAACCCGGCTTGTGGACGGCTTCGATTGCGCTAGGCTGTTCACCAGTCCACTGGCGGGAGCTGCCGATGAAACCGGTTTCCGAGCTGCTCAGCAAGCGCGAAGGCACCCTCTGGCACGTGCGCCCCGACGACAGCGTCTTCGCCGCCCTGCAGCTGCTGGCCGAGTACGAGGTGGGCGCGCTGATGGTCATGGAAGGCGGCCGCCTGGTGGGCGTGCTGTCCGAGCGCGACTACACGCGCAAGGTGGCGCTGCAGGGGCGAAGTTCCAAGGACACCAAGGTGGCCGACATCATGACCGCGCAGGTGCTCACGGTGACGCCGAGCACCGGCACGCGCGCCTGCATGGCGTTGATGAGCGAGCGCAAGATCCGGCACCTGCCCGTGGTCGACAAGGGCATGGTGCTGGGCATGATCTCGATCCGCGACATCATGGACGACATCATCGCCAGTCACGAGGCGACCATCGCCCAGCTCGAAACCTACATCCAGTCCTAGGCGGCAGGGAAGCGGCCGCCCTCCGCGACGCGCCGGGCCGCAAGAGGGCCGCTCCGCGGGCGGCAAGCCTTATGCTCGGGCACCCATGACCGACCCTGACGGCATCGAGACCGCCATTCAGCGCAGCATGCTGCGCGTGGCCCTGCGCAACTCGGCCAGCAGCGTGCTGTTGCTGACCGTGGCGGTGTTGTACGTCGTCTGGCTGGGCTGGCAGGCCGGCGACCGGCCCACGGCCTGCGCGGTGCTGGTGCTGGGCGTGGGGGTGGCGGCATGGCGCTGGTGGCTGAGCTACCGCTACGGTGCCGACGAGACCCTGCTGGCCTCGCGCATCGACGGCGTGCGCAGGCAGCTCGAAGGCAACGCCGCTGCGGTGGGCCTGATGTGGGCGGTGGCCACCTTCCTCATCTACCCCACCCTCGTCGGCACCACGGCCACCGTGTACGTGGTCATCGTCTGCGGCTCGGTGTCCACGGCCGCCTTCTTCATGTCCATGGCCGGCCGCAGCTTCCTGCTGCTGACGGTGATGCAGATGGGCGCGCTGGCGGGGGTGTCGCTGCTCTCGCCCGCCGCGCGTTCGCTGCCGCTTGCCGTGCTGGCTGTGCTGTTCGGAGCCACGATGTACCGGGCCACGCGCGAGTTCCGCGCCACTGCGCTGCGTTCCATGCGCATCAGCCTGGAGGCCGACCAGGCCAATGCCTCGCTGCGCCATGCCGCCGAGGCTGCCGAGGCCGCCAACCTGGCCAAGAGCCAGTTCCTGGCCACCATGAGCCACGAGATCCGCACCCCGATGAACGGCGTGCTGGGTGCGCTGGACCTGCTGCGCCAGACCCAGCTCGACCTGCGCCAGCGCCGCCTCGTGAAGACCGCGGCGGCCTCGGGCGAGTCGCTGATGGACATCCTCAACGACGTCCTCGACCACTCCAAGATCGAGGCCGGCAAGCTGGTGCTGGCGGCCACGCCGATGTCGCTGCATTCGGTGGTGGCGTCGGCGACGGCGCTGTTCCGCGCCAACGCCGAGAGCCGCGGCCTGACGATCGCGCTGCAGCTGGGCGAGGGCGTGCCCGACGGCGTCGTCGGCGACGCGCCGCGCCTGAAGCAGGTGCTGCTCAACCTCATCGGCAACGGCGTCAAGTTCACCGAGAAGGGCGGCGTCACGCTCAGCCTCGGCGCCGAGGTGGCGGCGCGCGACGCCGAGGGCGAGCCCACCGCCAGCCGCGTGCGCTTTGCCGTGCAGGACACCGGCATCGGCATCCCCGCCCACGCCCAGGAGCAGGTCTTCCAGCCCTTCCTGCAGGTCGACAGCACGCGCTCGCGGCTGCGCGGCGGCACCGGCCTGGGGCTGGCCATCAGCCAGCGCATCGTCGAGGCCATGGGCGGCCGCATCGAGGTCGACAGCCGCCTGGGCGTCGGCTCGGTCTTCAGCTTCACGCTGACGCTGCCACTGGCGCCTCATGCGCCGCTGCCGGTGCCCGATTCCGACTTCGGCGGCCTGGACTCGGGGGCGCTGCTGGCGGGCACCGTGCTGCTGGTCGAAGACAACGTCGTCAACCGCATGATCGGCGCCGAGATGCTGAAGTCCTTCGGCGTCGAGGTGATGGAAGCCGAGGACGGCGCGCAGGCGCTGGCGGTGCTGGAGCGCCAGCGCGTCGACCTGGTGCTGATGGACATCCAGATGCCGGTGCTGGACGGCTACGAGGCCACGCGCCAGGCGCGCGAGCGCGAGACCCGGCTGCGCCTGCCGCGCGTGCCCATCGTGGCGCTCACCGCCAACGCCTTCGACGAGGACGCCGCGCAGTCCATGGCCGCGGGCATGGACGCGCACCTGGCCAAGCCCTACTCTCGCGCCCAGTTGCGCGAACTGCTCATGAGATGGCTGTAGCCTGAATCAGAGCGCCAGGCGGCGCGACTGCATCAGCAGCAGCCCCTCGAAGATCAGCGTGTCGATGGTCTCGAAGGGCAGGTCGGTGATGGGCGCCAGCTTGACGGCGGCGCCGCCCGTCATCAGCAGCAGCGGCTCGGCGCCGGTGCGCTCGCGCAGCCGCCGGGCCTGGCGCTCGATGGCGCCGGCCAGGGCATTGGAGCCGCCGCTCATCAGCGCGTCGCTGGTGTTGGTGGGGAAGTCCACGACCTCGCCGGTGGGCACCTTCAGACCGGCGGTGCCCATCTCCAGCGCCCGCAGCATGAGGCCGAAGCCGGGCAGGATGAGGCCGCCCAGGAAATGGCCTTCGGCGTCCAGCGCGTCCACCGTCACGGCCGTGCCCACCATCACCACCAGCGCCGGCCGCGGCTGCGCGCCCTGCGCCGTGGCGGCGAGCACGCGCGAGCGTGCGCCGGCCAGCGCCACCCAGCGGTCGGCGCCGAGGCGGCTGGGGTGGTCGTAGCCGTTCGTCAGGCCGGCCTCGCGGGGCGAGGGCACGACCCAGTGCGGCTCGACGTCCCAGAGTTCCATCTGTTCCTCGACGCGCCGGCGCACGGCGTCGCCGGCGACGACGCAGCCCAGCATGCTGGCGGGCTCGCCCAGGGTCTTCCAGTGGTGCTCGGCCAGCTCTTCGATGGTCTCCACGAACACCGCGCCCTGGTGCAGCAGCTTGGCGCCGGGGTGGGGGGCGGCATAGAGCGCCCATTTCAGGCGCGTGTTGCCGACGTCGATGGCCAGGAAGGTCATGGGGCCGCGAGCGTAGCAGCGGCCGCTGCCCGCCGGCTTACGCTGGACCGCGGCCCAGGGTTAACCACGAGCGCGGCGCGTCAGCTTGGCCGCAATGCCTGCGTGGCATCATCGAAACGAGGGCCGACGCCGCCTGTGCGGCCCCTTTCCCATCGAGTGCCGCGCCATGACCGATCTCTCCGCCGAAGCCCGCGCCCTGGCCCATTACCGCCCCGCGCACAAGGTGCGCTTCGTCACCGCGGCCAGCCTCTTCGACGGCCACGACGCGGCCATCAACATCATGCGTCGCATCCTGCAGGGCATGGGCGCCGAGGTCATCCACCTCGGCCACAACCGCAGCGTCGAAGAGGTCGTGACGGCGGCGCTGCAGGAAGACGCCCACGGCATCGCCATCAGCAGCTACCAGGGCGGCCATGTCGAGTATTTCAAGTACATGGTGGAACTGCTGCGCGCGCGCGGCGGCGAGCACATCCAGGTCTTCGGCGGCGGCGGCGGCGTCATCGTGCCGGCCGAGATCGCCGAGCTGCAGGCGGCCGGCGTGGCGCGCATCTACAGCCCCGAGGACGGCCAGCGCATGGGCCTGGCGGGCATGATCGGCGAGATGCTGATGCGCTGCGACGCCGACCTGTCGCTGCACGCGCCGCGCGACGTCGCGGCGCTGCAGGGCCACAGCGACGCCGCCTGGCGCGCGCTGGCGCAGGCCATCACGGCGCTGGAGGGCGGCCAGGCCACGCCGGCGTTCAAGGCGGCGCTGCAGGCCGCGGCGCAGGCCGCGAAGACGCCCGTGCTGGGCATCACCGGCACCGGCGGCGCCGGCAAGAGCAGCCTCACCGACGAGCTCATCCGCCGCCTGCGCCTGGACCAGGGCGACGCGCTGCGCATGGCCGTCATCAGCATCGACCCCAGCCGGCGCAAGAGCGGCGGCGCGCTTCTCGGCGACCGCATCCGCATGAACGCGATCTCGCCCTGGCGCCAGGGCCAGCGCGTCTTCATGCGCAGCCTGGCCACGCGCGACTTCGGCAGCGAGATCAGCCAGGCCCTGCCCGACGTGGTGCTGGCCTGCAAGGCCGCCGGCTTCGACCTCATCGTCGTCGAGACCTCGGGCATCGGCCAGGGCGACGCCGCCATCGTGCCGCTGGTCGACGTGCCGCTGTACGTGATGACGCCCGAGTTCGGCGCCGCCAGCCAGCTCGAGAAGATCGACATGCTCGACTTCGCCGAGTTCGTCGCCATCAACAAGTTCGACCGCAAGGGTGCGGCCGATGCGCTGCGCGACGTCGCCAAGCAGGTGCAGCGCAACCGGGAAGCCTGGCAGACGCCGCCCGAACAGATGCCGGTCTTTGGCACCATGGCCAGCCGCTTCAACGACGACGGCGTGACGGCGCTGTACCAGGCGCTGCTGCCGCGGCTGGCCGCCCTGGGCCTGCGCGCGGGCGAGAGCCGGCTGCCCGCGGTGGCGACGCGCCACAGCACGCACCAGGTGCCCATCGTGCCGGCGGCACGCGTGCGCTACCTGGCCGACATTGCCGAGACGGTGCGCGGCTACAAGCGCCGCGCGCTGCAGCAGGCGCGGCTGGCGCGCGAGATCCAGCAGCTGCGCGCCGCGGCGGCCATGCTCACCGAGGGCAAGCCCGACAAGCCGCGCGCCGCCGAGGCCGCCATCAACCTGGCGGAGCAGCGCGAGGCGCAGCAGGACGCGCAGGCCGCCAAGCTGCTGGCGATGTGGCCCGACATGGTCAAGGCCTACGCCGGCGACGAGTACGTGGTGAAGATCCGCGACAAGGAGATCCGCACCGCGCTGACCCACACGACGCTGTCGGGCAGCAAGATCCGCAAGGTCGCACTGCCCGGCTACGAGGACCACGGCGAGATCCTGAAGTGGCTGCTGCTGGACAACGTGCCCGGCAGCTTCCCCTACACCGCCGGCACCTTCGCCTTCAAGCGCGAGGGCGAGGACCCGACGCGCATGTTCGCCGGCGAGGGCGACGCCTTCCGCACCAACCGGCGCTTCAAGCTGCTGTCCGCCGGCATGCCGGC
>CAIWPS010000750.1 GCA_903914615.1 uncultured beta proteobacterium
CCGTGACGCCTTGGGGCCCGGCGCAGGGGCGGCTGCGGCCGCCGTCGCGGGCGCGGCGGGCGGCGGCACGGCATCGCGGCGGGGTGAGCGGCTGTACAGCGGGGCCTTGGGCATGGGGCTTGGACGTGGCGCTGCCACAGTATCACGTTGCGCGGCGGGGCGCCGCCCGCCGGCCGGGTGCGCTGGGCCATCATGCGGGGATGTGGATCGACAGCCATTGCCACCTCGATGCCGCCGAGTTCGCCGCCGACCGCGACGACGTGGCGCGGCGGGCCCGCGCCGCCGGCGTGGTGCGGCTGGTGCTGCCGGCGGTGGCGGTGTCCAGCTTCGATGCCGTGCGCGCCCTGGCCCAGGCCCACGACGGCGCCTATGCGCTGGGCATCCACCCCCTGTGCGTCGACCGCGCGGCCGACAGCGACCTCAAGCTGCTGCAGCAGGCCCTTCGCACGCACCGCGACGACCCGCGCCTGGTGGCGGTGGGCGAGATCGGCCTCGACCACTTCGTGCCCGGGCTGGACCGGCAGCGCCAGCAGCGCTTCTACGTCGCCCAGCTCAAGCTGGCGCGCGACGCCGGCCTGCCCGTCATCGTGCACGTGCGGCGATCGGCCGACGCCCTGCTGCACGGGCTGCGCCGGATCGAGGTCGCCGGCGGCATCGCCCACGCCTTCAACGGCAGCGCGGTGCAGGCCGCGCAGTTCGTCGAGCGCGGCTTCAGGCTCGGCTTCGGCGGCGCCATGACCTTCGAGCGCGCGCTGCAGATCCGCGGCCTGGCGACGACGCTGCCGGCGACGGCGCTGGTGCTGGAGACCGACGCGCCCGACATCCCGCCGCAGTGGCTCTACCGCACCGCGGCGCAGCGCGCCGCCGGGGCCGTGGTGCGCAACGAGCCGGCGGAACTGCCACGCATCGGTGCCGTGCTGGCGGTGCTGCGCGGCTGGACCGTGGACCAGACCGCGGCGCAGACCACGGCCAACACCCTCGCGGCGCTGCCGCGGCTGGCCGGCCTGGCATGAAGGACGATCGTCTGCAGGGCCTGCCGCCGGTGATCGCACGCGACACCCGTCTCGTCGTGCTCGGCAGCTTCCCCGGCATGGCCTCGCTGCAGGCGCAGCAGTACTACGGCCACCCGCGCAACCACTTCTGGCCCCTGCTGGGCGCGATCTGGGGCGTCGACCTCGCGGCCATGCGCTACGACGAGCGCCTGACCGAGCTGCGTCGGCGCGGCCTGGGCCTGTGGGACGTCTACGCCAGCTGCCGCCGCCAGGGCAGCCTGGACCAGTCGATCGAGGACGCCGAGCGCAACGACCTGGCGCGCCTGAAGCTGCTGGCGCCGGGCCTGCAGTGGGTCGCCCACAATGGCGGCGAGTCGGCGCGTGCGCTGCGCGAGGTGGCCGGCCTGGGCCTGACGGTGATCAGGCTGCCTTCCACCAGCCCGGCCAACGCCAGCTGGTCCTTCGAGCGCAAGCTGGACACTTGGCGCGCCGCCTTCGAACAAGCAGGACTCCTTCCATGACCCGAGCCGCCGTCGCCCTGCCCCCCGTGACGCTGTCCGAGTTCGACGGCGTGCGCTACCTGCACCTGGGCTCGGTGTGGGTGCAGGGCGCGATGCGCATCGCCAGGCCGCAGCGCGTCGAGCTCGACTACGTGCAGCGCATGCTGGCCAGCCTGCTGTGGCTGCCGGCCGAGGCGCTGGGCGAGGGCCGTGCAGTGCAGCTGGGGCTGGGCGCCGGTGCCATCACGCGCTTCACCGCCCAGCGGCTGCGCATGGCCACGACGGTGGTGGAGATCAACCCCGACGTCATCCGCGCCAACGCGCTGTACTTCGCGCTGCCGGCGGCCGTGGAGGTGGTGCGCGGCGACGCCGCCGACTGGCTGGCCCAGGCCGACCATGCCAGCGTGCGGCTGCTGCACGTGGACCTGTACGACCACGAAGCGGCCGCGCCGGTGCTCGACAGCGAGGACTTCTACGCCGGCTGCCGCGCCGCGCTGGAAGAAGGGGGGGTGATGAGCGTCAATTTGTTCGGCCGCGACGCCAGCTTCCATGACAGCATCGGGCGCATCGCCGCCGTGTTCGGCAGCGACCAGGTGTGGAGCCTGCGGCCGACGCGCGAGGGCAACACGGTGGTCGTCGCCGGCCGCGGTGTCGAGGTGCCGGGGCGCGAGGCGCTTTCGGCACGCGCGGCGCAGATCGAGGCCCGCCACGGCGCCTGTGGCCTGCCGGCGCGCAAGTGGCTGCGCATGGTGCGGCCTTACGAACCCCAGGACAGCGACCAGGACATCCCGACGTGACCCGCACTGCCGCCGCATCGCCTGCCCCCGGCCCCTCGGCGACGCGCCCGCGCGGCCGCCTGGAATGGCCGCAGCTGCTGAACTGGCTGCACGAGGACGGCTGGGTCACCGTCGACGACCAGGCCCGCGTCGCGGCGCGCTTCCGCGCCGGCCCGTCCAGCCTGCACGCGCTCGTGCGCCTGGGCAGCGCCGGGCTGCTGCGCAAGGGCAGCGGCAAGGCGCTGGACACCGAGGCGCTGACCGAATGGCTGGCCGGCCGCGCGCGGCTGCCTTACCTGCGCATCGACCCGCTGCGCGTGGACGTCGGCCGCGTCGCCGAGGTGATGAGCGTGCAGTACGCCGAGATGCGGCGCGCGCTGCCGGTGACGGTGACGCCGGCCGAGGTCGTGATCGCCACCGCCGAGCCCTTCGACACCGGCTGGGTGACCGAGATCGAGGCCCACACGCGGCGCAGCGTGCGCCTGGTCGTCGCCAACCCCGACGAGCTGCGCCGCTACACCACCGAGTTCTACGCCCTGGCGCGCAGCGTGCGCGCCGCGGCCAAGAGCGGCGAGGTGGCCACCACCGCCAGCTTCGAGCAGCTGGTGGAGCTGGGCAAGAGCAACAAGGCCCTGGACGCCAACGACCAGGGCGTGGTGCAGGTGGTGGACTGGCTGTGGCAGTACGCCTTCGACCAGCGCGCTTCCGACATCCACCTCGAGCCGCGGCGCGACATGGGCGCCATCCGCTTCCGCATCGACGGCGTGCTGCACACCGTCTACCAGGTGCCGCTGACGGTGCTGGGCGCGATGACGGCGCGCATCAAGCTGCTCGGCCGCATGGACGTGGTCGAGCGGCGGCGGCCGCTGGACGGCCGCATCAAGACGCGCCGGCCCGAGACCCCCGATGGCCCCGGCGGCGAGGTCGAGATGCGCCTGTCGACGCTGCCCACGGCCTTCGGCGAGAAGATGGTGATGCGCATCTTCGACCCCGAGACCACCGTCAAGGGCCTGGCCGCGCTGGGCTTCGCGCCGCACGAGGCGCAGGCCTGGCAGCAGCTGATCGCGCGCCCGCACGGCATCGTGCTCGTCACCGGCCCCACCGGCAGCGGCAAGACGACGACGCTCTACGCCACGCTGAAGAGCCTGGCCAGCGAGGAGGTCAACGTCTGCACCATCGAGGACCCGATCGAGATGATCGAGCCGGCCTTCAACCAGACGCAGGTGCACACCGCCATCGACATGGGCTTCGCCGAGGGCCTGCGCGCGCTGATGCGGCAGGACCCGGACATCATCATGGTGGGCGAGATCCGCGACCTCGCCACGGCCGAGATGGCGATCCAGGCCGCGCTCACCGGCCACCTCGTCTTCAGCACCCTGCACACCAACGACGCCGTCGGCGCGGTGACGCGGCTGGCCGACCTGGGCGTGCCCAGCTACCTCATCGCCGCCACCGTCATCGGCGTGCTGGCCCAGCGCCTGGCGCGCACGCTGTGCCCGGCCTGCAAGGTGCGCGACGAGAGCGTGACGCGCGAGATGCTCGACGACGTCGTCAAGCCCTGGCGCCTGACCGGCGGCGTGCGCCCGTACAAGCCCGTGGGCTGCCTGGAATGCCGCCACACCGGCTACCGCGGCCGCGCCGGCCTGTACGAACTGCTGCCCATCGGCGATGCGGCGCGCACGGCCATCCACCCCAGCCTCGACGGCGACGCGCTGCGCCTGCAGGCGGTGAAGGACGGCATGCGGCCGCTGCGCCTGGCCGGCGTGATGAAGATCGCCGAAGGCCTGACCACGCTCGAGGAAGTGCTGCGCACGACCCCCGGCGGCTGAGCCGGCGCGGCCCGCCGGGCTAGCGTCGCGATTACGTGGAACCCACAGCGGCGCCGCGGGTGCGCTGCCTAGAATCGCGCCGCATTCGAAAGCCGCGGAGACATGCCATGAAGATCAAGAGCCAGAAGGACTTCTGGTCCGGCCTCATGTTCATCACCGTCGGCATCGCCTTCGCCTGGGGGTCCACCGGCTACACCATGGGGGCCTCGGCGCGGCCGGGGCCGGGCTTCTTTCCCTTCGGCCTGGGGGTGCTGATGGCGCTGCTCGGCGGCCTCGTGCTCTTCAAGGCCCTGACGATCGAGGTCGAAGGCGGCGGCGCCATCGGCCGCTGGGCCTGGAAGCCCTTGCTCGTCATCGCCGGCGCCGTCTTCATCTTCGGCTGGGGCATCCCGCACCTGGGCCTGTTCGTGGCGCTGCCGTTGCTCGTCGTGGGCTCGGCCCTGGCCGGTTCCGAATTCCGCTGGCGCGACGCCCTCGCCAGCTGCATCGTGCTCACCGCCGGCAGCTGGTTCATCTTCATCTGGGGCCTGAAGCTGACGATCCCGCTGCTGCCGGCCTTCCTCGGCCGCTGAGCGCCCGCGCCATGGACCTGCTGCACAACCTGGCCCTGGGTTTCGGCGTCGCCTTCACGGCGCAGAACCTGCTCTACGCCCTCTTCGGTTCGGTCCTGGGCACGTTGATCGGCGTGCTGCCGGGGCTGGGCCCGGTGGCGACGATCGCCATGCTGCTGCCCTCGATCTACTCGCTGGACGCGACGCCGGCGCTGATCATGCTGGCCGGCATCTACTACGGCGCGCAGTACGGCGGCAGCACGACGTCCATCCTCATCAACGTGCCGGGCGAATCGAGCTCGGTGGTCACCTGCATCGACGGCTACCAGATGGCCCGCAGGGGCCGCGCCGGACCGGCGCTCGCGGCCGCCGGCCTGGGCTCGTTCTTCGCCGGCTGCGTCGGCACGGTGATCATCGCCGCCTTCGCGCCGCTGCTGACCGAACTGGCCTTCAAGTTCGGCCCTGCCGAGTACTTCAGCCTCATGGTGCTGGGGCTCATCGGTGCCGTGGTGCTGGCCTCGGGCTCGCTCGTCAAGGCCATCGCGATGATCATCCTGGGCCTGCTGCTGGGGCAGGTCAACACCGACGTCATCTCGGGCGTGCCGCGCTTCTCCTTCGACGTGCCCGAGCTCACCGACGGCATCGGCTTCGTCGGCATCGCGATGGGCGTGTTCGGCTTCGGCGAGATCATCGCCAACCTGGGCCAGCCGGCGGAGAACCGCGAGGTCTTCACGCGCGACGTCAAGGGCCTGTGGCCGACGAAGAAGGACTTCATGGACGCCTGGCCGGCGGTGGTCCGCGGCACTGCGCTGGGGTCCATCCTGGGCGTGCTGCCGGGCGGCGGCGCGCTGCTGGCGTCCTTCGCCGCCTACACGGTCGAGAAGAAGGCGCCGATGAAGCCGGGCGAGGTGGCCTTCGGCCAGGGCAACATCCGCGGCGTCGCCGGGCCCGAGAGCGCCAACAATGCCGGCGCGCAGACCAGCTTCATCCCGATGCTGACGCTGGGCATCCCGCCCAACGCGGTGATGGCGCTGATGGTCGGCGCCATGACCATCAAGGGCATCCAGCCCGGCCCCCAGGTGATGACGAGCAACCCGCAGCTGTTTTGGGGCCTGATCGCCAGCATGTGGGTCGGCAACCTGATGCTCGTGGTCCTGAACATGCCGCTCATCGGCATGTGGATCCGCCTGCTGACGGTGCCCTACCGCTTTCTCTTCCCGGCCATCATGGTCTTCTGCTGCATCGGCCTGTTCACCCTCAACAACTCCAGCTTCGACGTCTACATCGGCGCCTTCTTCGCCCTCGTCGGCTACGTCTTCTACAAGCTGGGCTGCGAGCCGGCGCCGCTGCTGCTGGGCTACATCCTGGGGCCGATGATGGAAGAGCACCTGCGCCGTGCGCTGCTGCTGTCGCGCGGCGACTGGAGCACCTTCGTGACGCGGCCGCTGTCCGGCGGCCTGCTGCTGGCGGCGCTGCTGATGGTGGTGGTGGTGATGCTGCCCACCATCCGCAGCAAGCGCGAGGTGGCGTTCCAGGAGGAGTGAAGGCGGGCGCCGTTCGCGCCACCGCCGGGCCGGGCGCGATGGGTTAGCCTCGCAAGCGATGCCCACGCCCGCCGCACTTGCCCCGCTGAAGGAACCGGTCTTCCGCGGCCTGTGGCTGGCCTGGCTGGCGGCCAACATGACGATGTGGATGAACGACGTCGCGGCCGCCTGGCTGATGACGACGCTGACCACCAGCCCGGTGCTGGTGGCGCTGGTGCAGACGGCGTCGACGCTGCCGGTGTTCCTGCTCGGCCTGCCCAGCGGCGCCTTGGCCGACATCCTCGACCGCCGCCGCTACTTCGCCGCCACGCAGCTGTGGGTGTCGGTCAACGCACTGGTGCTGGCGGCGCTGTCGCTGGCCGGGATGCTCTCGGCACCGCTGCTGCTGGTGCTGACCTTCTCCAACGGCATCGGCCTGGCGATGCGCTGGCCGGTGTTCGCGGCGATCGTGCCGCAGATCGTCCACCGCGCCGAGCTGCCCGCGGCGCTGGCGCTGAACGGCATCGCGATGAACCTCTCGCGCGTCATCGGCCCGGTGGCGGCCGGCACGCTGCTGGCGGCCTTCAGCCCGGCGGCGGTGTTCGTCGTCAACACCCTGCTGGCGGCCGTGGCCTTCACGCTCATCCTGCGCTGGAAGAGCGAGCCGCGCGCCAGCCCGCTGCCGGGCGAGCGCTTCGTGGGCGCCATGCGCGCGGGGCTGAACTACGCGCTGCAGTCGCCGCGGCTGAAGGTCATCCTGCTGCGCATCTTCCTGTTCTTCCTGCAGAGCACGGCGCTGGTGGCGCTGCTGCCGCTGGTGGCGCGCACGCTGCACGGCGGCGGCGCCGGCACCTTCACGGTCATGCTGTCGTGCCTGGGCGCCGGCGCCATCACCGCGGCGCTGTACTTCCCGCGCCTGCGCGCGCGCTTCGACCGCGACGGCTTCGTTGTCGCCGGCACGCTGCTGCATGCCGGGCTGTCGTGCCTGATCGTGCTGGTGCCCGAGCTCTGGCTGGCGCTGCCGGCGATGTTCGTCCTCGGCATGGCCTGGATCTCGGTCGCCAACACCCTGACCATCGCGGCCCAGGTGGCCATGCCCAACTGGGTGCGGGCGCGCGGCATGTCGATCTACCAGATGGCGCTGATGGGCGGCTCGGCCGCCGGCTCGGTGCTGTGGGGCCAGGTGGCCGAGCACCTGGGCGTGCGCGGCGCGGTGCTGGCGGCGGCGGCCTTCGGCTGCACCGTGCTGCTGCTGACGCGTCGCCTGTCGGTGGAGGGCGGCGAGGACCTCGACTTCTCGCCCGCCGCCGCGCGCGCGGCACCGGGGCCGGCCTACGAGGTCGGGCCCGAGGAGGGGCCGGTGATGGTGACACTGGAATACCAGATCGACCCTGCCCAGGCCGCCGCCTTCGCCGACGTCATGCAGCGCACGCGCCGGGCGCGGCTGCGCCAGGGCGCGCTGTCGTGGGGCCTGTTCCGCGATGTCGCCGTGGCCGGCCGCTACGTCGAGTACTTCGTCGACGAGAACTGGGTCGAGCACCAGCGACGGCTGGAACGCTTCACCGCCTTCGACGCCGAACTGCGCGACCTGCGCCTGGCCTTCCACCTCGGCGCCGA
>CAIWPS010000751.1 GCA_903914615.1 uncultured beta proteobacterium
ACCGCCGTCGTCAGCCACTGCTTGAAGGGCGAGGAGGTCCAGTAGTCGCGCGCCGCGATCGGCCGCGTGCGCGCACGCAGCTCGGCCGGCAGCGCCGCCCAGATCAGCACCCAGTCGAGGTGGCTCTGGTGGTTGGCGAAGTAGATGCGCTGCTCGGCCTTGGGCGGGCAGCCCTTCCAGTGGCCCTGCGCGCCGGTGACGAGCCGGGCGATGAAGGCGAGCAGCATGCCCATGAGGTCGGCCCGCGTCATGGCCGCGATGCTAGCGGTTCAGGCCCGCGCCGGCCCCTGGGGTTTGCCGTCAGTCGAAGGCCAGCGAGACGAGGTCGCGCCGCCGCCGGCCGCGCCCTATCCAGGCCTGCAGCGTCTGCGAGGCGCTGGGCGGCAGCCCGGCCCAGGCGCAGCCCACGCGCATGCCTTGGCGCGACGCAGCATTGAAGGTCACGTGCTGAACGCGCAGGTCGGTGAAGAACATCGACTCCTCGTCGAGCTGCACTTCCACCTGGCGCAGCGCCGCACCCGGCGCCAGCGGCAGGCCGCCCACCGGCTTGAAAAGGGCGCAGCCGGTCAGGCTGATGTCGATGACGCGCATCTGCAGCGACGCCTCGGGCGCCAGCGGGTGGCGGAACTGCACCAGCGGCGACAGCTCGTCCACGCGCCGCACGCGCACCGCCCGCCGCCGCGGCATGCTGTAGAGGTGGCGCGGCACCTTGGCCAGCACGGTGGGCACCGGCCCGCTGAACGAGGGCGTGAAGCCGTGCAGCTCGAACTGCACCTTGACGTCGCGCAGGTAGCCCGCGGCCCACAGGCCTGGCGTGGTAGCCAGCTGCTGCAGCACCTGGGGCGCGGCGGTGGCGCTGAAGTGCAGGCGCCCCTGGACCTCGTCGACCGACCACAGAACAGCCACGGCGTTCGCGCCGCCGGCCACGCCCAGCGTCAGCGGCACGCTCTGCTGGCAGAGTTCGCGCAGCATGGCCAGCAGCCGGCGCGGCTCGCCGACGCGGAAGCGGGCCCAGGTGCCTGTGGCGTCGAGGCGGTGGATGGCAGCGGGTTCGGTGTCGAGAAAGGACATGGCGCAGGCAGCTCGGGCCGCGCCGGCCGGCACCGCCATGGCCTTGCTTATCGACCGCCGGCGCGGCGGCTTGAGGCGCCGCCGCGGGCCGGCCCGCTTCAGTGGCGGAAATGCCGCGTGCCCGTGAACACCATGGCGATGCCGCGCTCGTCGGCGGCGGCGATCACCTCGTCGTCGCGCAGGCTGCCGCCCGGCTGGATGACGCAGGCCGCGCCCTCGTCGATGACCACGTCCAGGCCGTCGCGGAAGGGGAAGAAGGCATCGCTGGCCACCGCCGAGCCCTGCAGCGACAGCCCGGCGTTGCGGGCCTTGATGCTGGCGATGCGCGCGCTGTCGACGCGGCTCATCTGGCCGGCGCCGACGCCCAGCGTCATGCCGCCGGCGCAGAACACGATGGCATTGCTCTTCACGAACTTGGCCACCTTCCAGGCGAACATCAGGTCCTGCAGCTGCGCCGCGGTGGGCGCCAGGCGCGTCACCACCCGCAGCTCAGGCAGG
>CAIWPS010000752.1 GCA_903914615.1 uncultured beta proteobacterium
CACCGGGTGCACCGTCGACGGCGTCGCGTGCACGCTCGCCACCGCGCCGACCGCGGCGCCGGTTGCGGTTGCGGCGCGCCGGCCGTTCGCCATCGGCGGCCTCCGCCCCGGCGTCGGCAGCTTCCGGAGCGCCGCCCTGGTCATCGGCCGCGGCGGACACGGCGTCGGGCGCCTGCGGTCCGGCAGAAGGGGCCGCAGCGGGCTGCGCGCCCGTCACGGGTTCTGCAGCCGTCGCTGTCGAAGCGCCTTCCTGGCCTGGCGAGCCTTCCGAGCCTTCCGAGCTTCCGGCGGCAGCGGCCTTGCGTGGCGCTCGCCGGCGCTTGGGCTTTTCGGCAGCGGGGGCGGCGTCTGGCGCCGCGGCGTCCGGCAGCGAGGGTTCGGCTTCAGGTTCGTTCATGCGGGTGCGTCGGTGGGGGATGGGGGCGCGGCCGGGGCGGCGGCAGCGGTGGCGATCGCCCTGCGATCGGCGTCGGCGGCAGTGTCTGCGTCGGTGGCTGCCGGCGCGGGCTCGGCATCCAGGGCCAGCTGGCCCTGGTCGTCGCCGAGCAGCGGCGCGGTTTCCAGCGCCTGCAGCGCCGCGGCGGCGGAGCCGCCACCGCTCTGCACGTCGATGGGAGGCAACTGGTCCAGGCTGGCCAGGCCGAGGTCGTCCAGGAACTGCCGTGTCGTGGCGTAAAGCGCCGGTCGGCCAGGGGCCTCGCGGTAGCCGATGGCCTCGATCCAGCCGCGATCCTCGAGCTGCTTGACGATCTGGCTGCTCACGGTGACGCCGCGGATGTCCTCGATGTCGCCGCGCGTCACCGGCTGGCGGTAGGCGACGATGGCCAGCGTCTCCATCGCCGCGCGCGAGTACTTCGGCGGCTTCTCGGGGTGCAGGCGGTCGAGGTAGACGCGCAGCTCGGGCCGGCTCTGGAAGCGCCAGCCGCTGGCCAGCGCGACGAGCTCGACGCCGCGGTCCTGCCAATCGCGGCAGAGGTCGTCGAGCAGGCGCCGCAAGGTATCGGTGCCGACTTCGCCGTCGAAGAGCGCGCGCATCTCGGGCAGCGGCAGCGGCGCCGCGGCGCAGATGAGGGCGGTTTCGAGGACGCGTTTGGCCTCTGCAGTGTTCATGGGCTGCGCTGGTGGTGCGACCGCCGGGGGGCGGTGGGCTCGAGAATCATGCGGTGATCGGAGGGAGCCGCGGGCCACTCGGGGCCGGTGCGCGGAGGACAGGCTCAAGCTGAAGGGACGGCTCGGTGCGAGCGTCGGACAGGCGCGGCACTCGGGGCACCTGCAGCACTGTGAATGGCGCGCATTGTAGCGCGCCGCCGCCGTTCAGCCGCAGACCTCGGCCCAGGCGGCTGCGAAATCGGCCGGCGGCGCGCAGTCGAAGGCCAGCGGCGCCCGCGTGACCGGGTGCGCCAGGCGCAGCTCGGTGGCGTGCAGGGCCTGGCGCTGCAGGCCCAGCAGGGGCCGCCCGCCATACAGCACATCGGCCACCAGCGGGTGGCCCCGGTGCGCCAGGTGGACGCGGATCTGGTGCGTTCGCCCGGTGTGCAGGGTGCAGCTCAATGCGCTCACGGGATCGGGCGCGGCGCGGGCGCCGAGCAGGCGCACGTCGGTGCGCGAAGGCCGCCCGCCCGCGACGACGGCCATCCGCACGCGCACCTGCGGGTCGCGGCCGAGGGGCGCCTCGATGCTGAACTCGCGCTCGGCGGGCACGCCGTGGGCCAGCGCCAGGTAGCGCCGGTGCACCGCGCGCAGGCCGATGTCGCGCACCAGCGCCGTCACCGCGGCCAGGGTCTTGCCGACCATCATCACGCCCGACGTGTCCTTGTCCAGCCGGTGCACGATGCCGGCCCGCGGCAGCGTCGCCGCCGCGGCATGGTGGGCCAGCAGGCCGTTGAGCAGCGTGCCCGACCAGTTGCCCGGTGCCGGGTGCACGACCAGGCCGGCGGGCTTGTCCAGCACCAGCAGGTGCTCGTCCTCGAACAGCACCGCCAGGGCCATGGTCTGGGCCCGGTAGGCCTGGCTCTCTTCGGTCGGCACGAGTTCGATCTGCACCAGCTGCCCGACCTTGACGCGGCGTGCCGGCGTGGTCTGCACCTTGCCGTCCAGCTGCACATGGCCGCGCTCGATCAGCTGCTGCAGATGGCTGCGCGAGAACTCGCTGGCGAGCGTCACCAGCACCTTGTCCAGGCGCTGTCCGTGCAGGGCCGTGCCGAGCCTGACGCTGCGGGTCTCGGCCGCGAACTCGACGTCACCTTCGGCCACCGCGGCGGCCAGGGGGGGCTCCCTATAATCCGCGTTTTCCTGACCGACCGGCACCATCCGCAATGACCGTTTCCCTGACGTGGCGCCTGGCGCGTGTGCCCATGATGGCCCTGCTTGCGGGCTCGCTGCTCGCGACCGGCTGCAGCACGACGGACAAGGACGACCTGTCGGCCAGCAACGCCGAAAAATTGTACAAGCAGGCCCGCGAGGACATGGACTCGGGCAGCTACGAACGTGCCATCAAGACGCTGGAACGCGTCGAGGGCCTGGCCGCCGGATCGCTGCTGGCCCAGCAGGCGCTGCTGGACATGGCCTACCTGAACTGGCGCAGCGGCGAGAAGGCGACGGCACTCACCACCGTCGACCGCTTCATCAAGCTCAACCCCTCGAGCCCGGCGCTGGACTATGCCCTGTACCTGAAGGGCGTGATCAACTTCAACGACAGCCTGGGGCTGCTCGGCAGCGTCTTCGGCCAGGACCTGGCCGAGCGCGACCAGCGTGCCGCGCGCGACGCCTACCAGGCCTTCAAGCAGCTGGCCGACCAGTTCCCGAACTCGCGCTACACGCCCGACGGTCGCCAGCGCATGGGCTTCATCGTCAATTCGCTGGCCACCTACGAGGTGCACGTGGCGCGCTACTACTTCCGCCGCGGCGCCTACGTGGCGGCAGCGGCACGGGCGCAGCAGGCCGTGGCCGAATTCCAGCAGTCGCCGGCCATCGAGGAAGCCCTGTACATCCTGATGGAGAGCTACGACAAGCTGGCCCTGAACGAACTGCGCGACGACGCCGGCCGCGTGCTGCGCAAGAATTTCCCCAACAGCGCCTATCTCACCAAGGGACTGGCGGTGCGCGACAAGCCCTGGTGGAAGTTCTGGTAGGGCGCTAGTGGGCTGCGGCCAGTTCGGCCAGCCAGCCCAGCGCTTCGGCTTCCTCGCCGAGCACGCCCATCGGCGGCAGTGCCGCCAGCAGGCGCCGGCCGTACCCCATCTGGCGCAGCCGCGGGTCGCACAGCACGAGCAGGCCGCGGTCGTGCTCGGTGCGGATGAGGCGCCCGGCGCCCTGCTTCAGCGACACCGCCGCTTCGGCAACGAAGTAGGCGTCGAAGGGGCTGCGGCCCTGTTCGCGCAGCTGGCGCACGCGGGCCTCGACCAGCGGGTCGCCGGGTGGCGGGAAGGGCAGCTTGTCGATGAGCACGCACTGCAGCGCATCGCCCGGCATGTCGATGCCTTCCCAGAAGCTGGCCGAACCCACCAGCACGCAGCCGCGACCGTCGCCGAAGCGCTGCAGCAGCGCGCGCCGCGGCTCGCTGCCCTGCACCAGCACCGTCAGCGGCCGCCCCGCGGCTGCGGCAGCTTCGCCGACGGCCTGCGCCACCAGCGGCAGCACGCGCAGCGTGGTGGTGAGCACGAAAGTGCGCCCGCCCAGCGCCGCGGCGCACCGCCCTGCCAGCGCGCCCACGGCCGCCGGGTGGCCCGGTGCGTTGGGCAGCGGCAGCCGCTCCGGCACCCAGACGCGGGCATGGCGCGGGTAGTCGAAGGGGCTGCCGACGCGCAGCTTGGCGGCGTCTTCCAGACCGGTGCTGGCGGTGAACCAGGTCAGCGCCTCGTCGTCGCCGAGCGTGGCCGAGGTGAAGATCCAGGCCCGCGGCGCGGCCTGCCGCTGCTGCGTCAGCATGTCGCGGATGTCCAGCGGCGATTCCACCAGCCGCGCCTGCTGCGCCGTGAGGTCGATCCAGCGCACCTGCCCGGCAGCCGGCTCGGCAGCGAAGCGCAGCGCCAGCGCGGCCAGCGTCTGCGCGCGCTGCTCCAGGCGCGCGAAGTCGGGCGCCGCCTCGGTGACCGCCGCCAGCGCTGCGGCCGCCGCGCGGGCGGCTTCGGCGAGCGCCTGCAGCGGCGTCGGCAAGGCCTCGGCGCGCTCTTCCCAGCGCAGCTTGAGCATGGCGCGCACCTCGCGCACCGACCCGGCCGCGGCCAGCCGCAGCTCGCGCGCGGTGTGCTCCAGGCTGGCTTGCAGTTCGGCCCAGGGCTGCAGCCCGCGCGCATGCTGCAGCCCGCAGGCCAGGATGTCGCGGCCGAGGTCGAGAGCCTGCCCGGTGGCCAGCGTGGTGCCCAGGAACTGCACGCCGGCCTCGACGAGCTGGTGGGCCTCGTCGAAGACCGCCGCGTCAACCGTGGGCAGCAGCTCGGCGACGCCGCTGTCGCGCAGCGCCAGGTCGGCGAAGAAGAGGTGGTGGTTGACAACCACGAGGTCGGCGGCCATCGCCTCGCGCCGCGCCTGCATCACATGGCAGGCCCGGAACTCGGGGCATTCGGCGCCGAGGCAGTTCTCGCGCGTCGAAGTCACCAGCGGGATCACCGGCGAGCGGTCGTCCAGCCCTTCGATCTCCGCCAGGTCGCCGCTCTTCGTGCCTTGCGCCCAGCGGGCCACCCGCTGCAGCGCGCGCACGGCGAAACGGTCGGGCAGCTGGCCGTCTTCCTGCGCCTGCGCCAGGCGGTGGCGGCACAGGTAGCTGGCGCGGCCCTTGAGCAGGGCCATGCGCAAGGGCACGCCCAGGGCCTGCGCGAGGCGCGGCAGGTCGCGCAGGAAGAGCTGGTCCTGCAGGCTCTTGGTGGCGGTGCTGACGAGCGCGCGCCGCCCCGACAGCAGCAGCGGCACCAGGTAGGCGTAGGTCTTGCCGACCCCGGTGCCGGCCTCGGCCACCAGCGCTTCGCGCCCGTCCAGCGCCTGGGCGATGCGCGCGGCCAGCTGGTCCTGCTGCGGCCGCGGCCGGAAGCCGGGCTCGGCGCGGGCGATCGGCCCGTCTTCGGCGAAGGCCTGTGCAACGGCGGCGACGAGGCCGTCGCTCACGCCGGTTCCGGCGGGTCGAGTTCGCTTTCCAGGCGCGCGATCTGGTCGCGCAGCAGCAGGCGGCGTTTCTTCAGGCGGCGCAAGGCCAATTCGTCACCGGGGCGCTCGGCAGGGTTGCGGTCGATGAGGTCGTCGAGGTCGGCATGGGCCATGCGCAGCTCGATGAGCTGGCGCTGTGGCGAATGCAGGTTCTCGTCCAATGTTGCACGACTTGGAATATGTGACGGAGTTTATATTTGACCGGATGGCCCTCCCTGCCCCTTCGTTCCGCTTCAGCGCTGCCACCGGGCTGCACCGTGGCGACCGCGCCTACCAGCAGGACCAGGTCGAGATCATCGTCCACCCGCGAGCGAGCGGCTCGCTGCTGGCCATCGTGGCCGACGGCATGGGCGGCAAGAGCGGCGGCCGCAAGGCCGCCGACCAGGTGCTGCTGACGGGCCGCCAGATCTTCGAGCGCTACGTGCCCAGGCAGGACGATGCCGCCGAGATGCTGCGCCAGGTGGTGCTGGAGTCGCACCTGATGATCAAGCTCACCGCCATCACCTCGGAAGAAGAACCGCACAGCACGGTGGCCGGTTTCTGCATCTCGCCCGAACTGCAGTGCGACATCGTCCACGCCGGCGATTCGCGCGTCTACCAGTTCCGCGGTGCCGAGATGATGCGGCGCACGGTCGACCACTCCTTCGTGCAGCGCCTCATCGACGAGGGCAAGATCACCGAGGAGTCGGCCAATTCCCACCCGCAGTCCAACCTGCTCACCGGCTGCCTGGGTACCCACGCCGACCCGCCGGTGGCGCTGTGGCACATCGACCGCCTGGAGTTCGGCGACACCATGCTGGCCTGCAGCGACGGGCTGTGGCACTACTTCACGCCCAAGGAGATCGGCGCCATCCTGCACGCGCTGCCGCCGCGCGAGGCCAGCGAGATGCTGATCAGCAAGGCGCGCCAGCGCGCCCGCGGCGGCGGCGACAACCTTTCGCTGGCGCTGGTGCGCATCGACCTGCTGCGCTGAACTCAGGGGGCGGGCGGCGTCGGCAGCGGTGCCGGCACCTTGCCCTGGCGCGCCCGTTCGGCCTGGCGCGCGGCGATGCGGTCCTGGGTTTCCTGCGCGCGTTCGCGCCGCAGGCGGGCAGCCTGGGCATTGCGCGACGCGGCGTCGGCGCGACGCGCTGCCGCCGTTTCCACCGCCTCCGCCTTCGAGGCTGCGGCAGCGGGCCGCGGCACCTGCGCCGGCTGGGCTCGCGCCGCCGGTGCAAGGGCCGCCGGCGGCGGCGTGGCGGCGACCCGTTGGCGGTTGCGCTCGATTTCGGCCTGCCGCGCCGCCGCACGTTCGCGCAGCGTCGCCTCGTCCAGCGCATGCTGGCGCGCGCGCAGCGCGCTCAGGGCCTCGCGCTCGCGCAGGCGCGATGCCTGCACGCACGAGGTGACGGCGAATTGCCGGCTGCAGGCCTCACGCTCGGCCGCAAACCGGTCCTCGAGCACCTCGCGTTCGGCCTGGATGCGGGCGCGCTCGTCGCCCGCTTCAGCCGCGGGCGCGGCCAGCGGCATGGCCAGGCCGACGAGGAAAGGCATGCCGCGCAGCAGCGCGTGCCAGGGACTAGGCCGGGAGGTCGACATGGTCGGCAGGCAGCCTAGGTCAACGAGGTGTCGACCTCGCGCCGCGCCAGCGCCAGGAATTCGGCCGACTGCATCTCGTGCAGGCGCGACACCGTGCGCGGGAACTCGTGCGCCAGCGGCCCTTCGGTGTAGAGCTGATCGGCCGGCACGGCGGCCGAGAGCACGAGCTTGACGCGGCGGTCGTAGAGCACGTCGACCAGCCAGGTGAAGCGGCGCGCCTCGCTGGCCAGCCGCGGCGGCATCTGCGGCACGCCGGAGAGCAGCACGGTGTGGAAGCGCGAGGCGATCTCGAGGTAGTCGTTCTGCGAACGCGGGCCACCGCACAAGGTCTTGAAGTCGAACCAGACGACGCCGCCGGCGCGGCGCAGGGCGCGCAGCTCGCGGTGCTCGATGAACATCACGGGCTCTTCTTCGCGCGCCTCGGCCAGCTGCTCGAAGGCGCGCGCCATCGCCGCATCGGCGGCCTCGCCCAGCGGGCAGTGGTACATCGCCAGCTGGGCCAGGGTCTGCTGGCGGTAGTCGGTGCCGGCGTCGACGTTGATGACCTCCAGCTTGTCCTTCAGCAGCTCGATGGCGGGCAGGATGCGATCGCGGTGCAGGCCGTTGGGGTAGAGCGCATCGGGGTGGAAGTTCGAGGTCGTGACGATGCTGACGCGGTTAGCGAACAGCGCCGCCAGCAGGCGGTGCAGGATCATCGCGTCGGTGACGTCGGCGACATGGAACTCGTCGAAGCAGATGAGCCGGAAGCGCAGCGCGATGCGCCGGCCGAGTTCGTCCAGCGGGTTGACGGTGCCCTTCAGGTCCTGCAGCTCGCGGTGCACCTCGCGCATGAACTCGTGGAAGTGCAGACGCGTCTTGCGCTTCAGCGGCACGCTCTGGAAGAAGCAGTCCATCAGGAAGCTCTTGCCGCGCCCGACGCCGCCGTGCATGTACACGCCGCGCGGGATCGGCGGCCGGCTGATGAGCTTGGTCAGGGCGTTGCTTCGGCGCGCCTTGTAGTCGGCCCACTCGTTCTCGCAGCGCTCCAGCGCCGCGACGGCGCGCAGCTGCGCCGGGTCGCTCAGGTAGCCGCGCTCGGCGAGCGTGGCCTCGTACAGCGCACGGACGCCCACGCGGCTAGAAGTTCAGCGTGCGCTTGTCCACGGCCAGCGCCGCTTCCTTGGTCGCTTCCGACAGCGAGGGGTGGGCGTGGCAGATGCGCGCGATGTCTTCGCTGCTGGCGCGGAACTCCATCGCCACCACGCATTCGGCGATCAGCTCGCTGGCCATGGGGCCGACGATGTGCACGCCCAGGATCTCGTCGGTCGCGGCGTCGGCCAGCATCTTGACCATGCCGGTGGTGTCGCCCAGCGCACGCGCCCGACCGTTCGCCAGGAAGGGAAAGGTGCCGGCCTTGTAGGCGCGGCCCGCGGCCTTCAGCTGCTGTTCGGTCTGGCCGACCCAGGCGATCTCGGGGCTGGTGTAGATGACCCAGGGGATGGTGTTGAAGTTGACATGGCCGTGCTGGCCGGCGATGCGCTCGGCCACCGCCACGCCCTCTTCCTCGGCCTTGTGCGCGAGCATCGGACCGCGCACGACGTCGCCCACCGCCCACACGCCCGGCAGGTTGCTGCGGCACTGGTCGTCGACGACGATGGCGCCGCGCTCGTCCAGCGCCAGCCCCACTGCTTCGGCGTTCAGGCCCGCGGTGTTGGGCACGCGGCCGATGGAGACGATGAGCTTGTCGACTTCCAGCGAACGCGCCTCACCCTTGGCCGTGGTGTAGGCCACGCTGAGTCCCTTGCCGGCGGCCTTGATCTCGCCCACGGTGACGCCGAGCTCGATCTTCAGGCCCTGCTTGACGAAGGCCTTGTGCGCTTCCTTCGCGATCTGCTCGTCGACCGCGCCGAGGAAGGTGGGCAACGCTTCCAGCACAGTCACGTCAGCGCCCAGGCGGCGCCACACCGAGCCCATCTCCAGGCCGATGACGCCGGAGCCGATGAGGCCCAGCTTCTTCGGCAGCGCGCCGATGCGCAGCGCGCCGTCGTTGCTGAGGATCTTGTCCTCGTCGAAGGGTGCGCCGGGCAGTCCGCGCGCGTTCGAGCCGGTGGCCACGATGACCTGTTTGGCCCCCAGCACCTCGTCGCCGACCGAGATCTCCCAGCCACCCTCGACCGCACCCTTGAAGGCGCCGCGGCCGTGGAAGAAGCTGACCTTGTTCTTCTTGAAGAGGTAGAGGATGCCGTCGTTGTTCTGCTTCACGACGCCGTCCTTGCGGGCCAGCATCTTCTTGACGTCGATGCTGAGGTCCTTTAGGCCGATGCCATGGTCGGCGAAGGCATGGCCGGCATGCTCGAAATGCTCGCTGGACTGCAGCAGCGCCTTGCTGGGGATGCAGCCGACGTTGGTGCAGGTGCCGCCGGGGGCGGGGCCGCCCTTGTCGTTCTTCCACTCGTCGATGCAGGCGACGTTGAAGCCCAGCTGCGCCGCGCGGATGGCGGCGATGTAGCCGCCGGGGCCGGCGCCGATGACGACGACGTCGAAGTTCTTGGTGCTCATCGTGGCCGCCTTCAGATGTCGAACAGCAGGCGCGACGGGTCTTCCAGCGCTTCCTTCATCGCCACCAGGCCCAGCACGGCCTCGCGGCCGTCGATGATGCGGTGGTCGTAGGACATCGCCAGGTAGTTCATCGGCCGCACCACGATCTGCCCGTTCTCGACCACGGCGCGGTCCTTGGTGGCGTGCACGCCCAGGATGGCCGACTGCGGCGGGTTGATGATGGGCGTGGACAGCATCGAGCCGAAGGTGCCGCCGTTGCTGATGGAGAAGGTGCCGCCGGTGAGCTCGTCGATGCCGAGCTTGCCTTCACCGGCCTTCTTGCCGTACTCGGCGATCTTCTTCTCGATGTCGGCGAAGGACATCTGGTCGGCGTTGCGCAGCACCGGCACCACCAGGCCGCGCGGCGAGCCGACGGCGATGCCGATGTCGAAGTAGCCGTGGTAGACGATGTCGTTGCCGTCGACCGATGCGTTGATGATCGGGTACTTCTTCAGCGCCGCCACGGCCGCCTTGACGAAGAAGCTCATGAAGCCGAGCTTGCAGCCGTGCTCCTTCTCGAAGCGCTCCTGGAAGCGCTTGCGCATGTCCATCACCGGGGCCATGTTGACCTCGTTGAAGGTGGTCAGGATGGCGTTGGTGGACTGCGACTGCACCAGCCGTTCGGCGATGCGCGCGCGCAGGCGCGACATCGGCACGCGCTGCTCGGGCCGGTCGCCGAGGTTGGCGGAGACGGGTGCCGCCACCGAAGGCAGGGGCCTGGCCACCGCGGCCACGACCGGCGCCACCACGGGCGCGGCCGCGGGCGCCGCCTTCGGTGCCGCCAGCGCCCCGAGCACGTCGCCCTTGGTGACGCGCCCGTCCTTGCCCGTGCCCGCCACCGACCCCGCCGCCAGCGCGTTGTCGGCCATCAGCTTGGCCGCCGCCGGCATCGCGATGTCGCCCTTGTTCACCGCCACTGCAGGTGCAGCCGCAGCCGCTGCAGGCGCTGCCGCCGGTGCCGGCGCAGCCCCCGCCCCTGCCTTGGCCGCCGTGTCGATCTTCGCGATGACCTGTTCGGCCGTGACGGTCGCCCCGTCGGGCTGCACGAGTTCAGAAAGCACGCCCGCCGCCGGCGCCGGCACTTCCAGCACGACCTTGTCGGTCTCGATCTCCACCAGGATCTCGTCCAGCGCGACCGCCTCGCCCGGCTTCTTCTTCCACTGCAGCAAAGTCGCCTCGGCCACCGATTCCGACAGTTGCGGAACCTTCACTTCAACAATCGCCATGATCTATCTCGAGTGTGTTGTTCTAGATCGCAAGTTGAGCGGCGCCGCCAGGCGTCCGCTCGAACGCGCGAACTTACTCCGGCGCCGCAGGCGTCCGGAGTAAGCCTACTTGGAGAGCACGAAGCCCTTGAGCTTCCCGAAAGCCTGTTCCAGCAGCGCCTTCTGCTGCTCCTGGTGCAGGTGCGAATACCCCACCGCCGGCGAAGCCGACGCCGGCCTGCCGGCATACCCGAGCTTCTGCCCGTCGAGCATGTTCTCGTGCACGTAGTGCTGCACGAAGAACCACGCCCCCTGGTTCTGCGGCTCGTCCTGGCACCACACGACGTCGGTGGCATTCGGGAAGCGCTTCATCTCGGCCGCGAAGGCCTTGTGCGGGAACGGGTACAGCTGCTCGACGCGCACGATGGCGACGTCCCAGGCCTTCTTCTCGTCGCGCTTCCTGATGAGGTCGTAGGCCACCTTGCCCGAGCAGCAGATCACGCGCTTGACCTTCTCGCCCTCGATCTCGCTGCGTGCCGGCCCGATGACGGTCCTGAACTCGCCCTTGGTGAACTCGGCCAGCGGCGAGGTCGCGTCCTTGGCCCGCAGCAGCGACTTCGGCGAGAACACGATCAGCGGCTTGCGGAACTGCCGCACCATCTGCCGCCGCAGCAGGTGGAAAATCTGGCTCGCCGAGGTCGGCTGCACGATCTGCATGTTGTTGTCGGCGGCCAGCTGCATGAAGCGCTCCAGCCGCGCCGAGCTGTGCTCGGGGCCCTGCCCTTCGTAGCCATGCGGCAGCAGCAGCGTGAGGCCGTTGACGCGGCCCCACTTGACCTCGCCGCTGGCGATGAACTGGTCGATGACGACCTGCGCGCCGTTGACGAAGTCGCCGAACTGCGCTTCCCAGATCGTCAGCGTGTTGGGCTCGGCTGACGCGTACCCGTACTCGAAGCCCAGCACCGCTTCCTCGGACAGCAGCGAGTCGATGACGACGAAGGGTGCCTGGCCGTCGGCCACGTTCTGCAGCGGCACGTAGGTGCCGGTGTCCCACTTCTCGCGGTTCTGGTCGTGCAGCACGGCGTGGCGGTGGGTGAAGGTGCCGCGCCCGCAGTCCTCGCCCGACAGCCGCACGGCATAGCCGCTGGCCACCAGCGAGGCGTAGGCCAGGGTCTCGCCCATGCCCCAGTCGACGTTGATCTCGCCGCGGCCCATCGCGGCGCGGTCGGCCACCACCTTCTCGACCAGCGGGTGCAGCTTGAAGTTGCCGGGGATGGTCGTCAGCCGCTCGGCCAGGCGCTTGACCTCGGCCAGCGGCAGCGCGGTGTCGGCGGCGTCGGTCCACTTGCGGCCGAGGAAGGGCGCCCAGTCCACCGCGTACTTGCTCTTGAAGTTGGTCAGCACCGGGTCGGCGGTGTGGCGGCCTTCGTCCATCGCGGCGCGGAAGGCCTTGACCATGTCGTCGGGGCCGGTCTCGGGCAGCACGCCCTGCGTCACCAGCTTGTCGCCGTAGAGCCGGCGCGTGCCCGGGTGCTTGGCGATGACCTTGTACATCAGCGGCTGGGTCAGGCTGGGCGTGTCCTGCTCGTTGTGGCCCAGCTTGCGGAAGCAGATGATGTCGACCACCACGTCCTTGTTGAACTGCCTGCGGTAGTCCATCGCCAGCTGGGTGCACCAGACCACGGCCTCGGGGTCGTCGCCGTTCACGTGCAGCACCGGCGCCTCGATCATCTTCACGACGTCGGTGCAGTACAGCGTGCTGCGCGTGTCGCGCGGGTCGCTGGTGGTGAAGCCGATCTGGTTGTTGACCACCAGGTGCACGGTGCCGCCGGTGAAATAGCCGCGGGTCTGCGCCAGCGCCAGCGTCTCCATCACCACGCCCTGGCCGGCGAAGGCGGCGTCGCCGTGCACCAGCACCGGCAGCACCTGGGCGCCGACCTTGTCGCCGCGGCGGTCCATGCGCGCCTTCACCGAGCCTTCGACGACCGGGTTGACGATCTCCAGGTGGCTGGGGTTGAAGGCCAGCGACAGGTGGACTGGCCCGCCCGGCGTGGTGATGTCGCTGGAGAAGCCCTGGTGGTACTTGACGTCGCCCGAAGGCAGCGCCTCGGGCGCCGTGTGGTCGAACTCGGCGAAGAGGTCGGCCGGCATCTTGCCCAGGGTGTTGACGAGCACGTTCAGCCGCCCGCGGTGGGCCATGCCGATGACGATCTCCTGCACGCCGTTGGCGCCGGCGCGCTGCACCACCTCGTCCATGCTGGCGATGAAGCTCTCGCCGCCCTCCAGGCTGAAGCGCTTCTGGCCCACGTACTTGGTGTGCAGGTAGCGCTCCAGGCCCTCTGCCGCCGTCAGGCGGTCCAGGATGTGGATCTTCTCGGCGTTGCTGAAGGCGGGCTTGCTGCGCTGCGATTCGAGCCGCTCCTGCCACCAGCGCTTCTCGGCCGGGTCGGTGCAATGCATGAACTCGGCGCCCACGGTGCCGCAGTAAGTCTCGCGCAGCGCCTGCACGATCTCGCGCAAGGTCATGTGCTCGGCCTTGCTGAAGTACGTGTTGGCGGCCGAGACGCTGATGTCGAGGTCGGCCTCCGTCAGGTCGTAGAAGGCGGTCTCGAGCTCGGGAATCTTGGGGCGCTCGGTGCGCTTGAGCGGGTCGAGGTCGGCCCAGCGCGAACCGAGGAAGCGGTAGGCGGCGATCAGGCTCTGGACATGGACCTGCTTGCGCGCAACGGCCAGGTCGGCCTCGCTGGCCTTGAGCGCGAAGGCGTTGGCCTTGGCGCGCTGCGCGAAGCTCTCGACGACCGGGGCGTGGGCGACGTCGCGCGCGGCGCTGCCGTCGGTGGCCGGCACATGCTGGAGGTTGTCGAAGTACGTGCGCCAGGTCTCGGGCACGCTGCCGGGGTTGTTGAGGTAGGCCTCGTACAACTCCTCGACATAGGGCGCATTGCCCCCGAACAGGTACGAGTTGGACCTGTATTGCTGCATCATCTTTCGCTCACCTTTCGCCCTGGTTTCCAAGGCTCCGATGGGTTGATCAACCTTCCGCGACGCCGGCTGCACCGGGCAAGCGGACTAGCGACCCGCCTTGCAAAACGACACCTGCAAGGGGACGGGAAGGACCGGTTACTGCGTTGAGTGCGGGACTCTATCACCACCCCGAACCCTCTCGACGACGTGAATTGGACGCCCCGAACCCTGCTGTTTTGCTGACAGATCGGTGCCTGCTGCGCACAGACTGTCGGCGCCATGCCACAGCTGCCGCGCGTCATCCTGCTGCATGCCGACGCGCCGCCGAAGCCGCCCGAGGGCCAGGCCTGCAACGGCTGCGGCGTGTGCTGCGCCACGGCGCCCTGCCCGCTGGGCATGGTCGCTTCGCGGCGCCGTCACGGCGCCTGTGCGGCGCTGGCTTGGGCCGGGACCGGCGGGCACTACCGGTGCGGCGTGCTGGCGCAGCCGAAGCGCTGGCTGCCCTGGCTGCCGGCCGCGCTGGCGCGCTGGCTGGTGCGGCGCTGGATCGCTGCCGGGCGCGGCTGCGATTCCGATCTGCTGCCCGGTTGAGCCGCGTTCAGGCGGCCGCAGGCAGGTCGCTGCGCACGATGCGCCCGCCCTGCATCAGCAGCCGGATGCCACGCGCCGGCTCGGCCAGCATCGCCAGGCCCTGCATCGGGTCGCCGTCGACCACCAGCAGGTCGGCCCAGGCGCCGGCCACGAGCCGGCCCACCTGGCCTTCCAGCCGCATCAGCTGCGCGGCGGTGCAGGTCGCGCTCTGCAGCGCCTGCGCCGGTGTCATGGCCTGCAGGCGCAGCGCGAACTCGCCCGACTGCCGCGCGTGCATGTGGCCCAGCAGGTCGGTGCCGAAGACCACCGGCACGCCTTCGGACAGGGCCAGCTGCACGGCCTCGCTGCCGCGGCGCGCCACCACGTCGAGCTTGTCGAGCATGGCCGCCGACCAGCCCAGCCGCTGCCCTTCGTCGGCCAGCGCGGCGTAGGTGGACAGCGTCGGCACGAGGAAGGTGCCGTGCGCCTTCATCAGCCGCAGCGTGGCCTCGTCGACGAGGTTGCCATGCTCGATGCTGCGCACGCCGGCCTGGACGGCGCGGCTGACGGCGCGCGGCGAATAGGCGTGGGCCAGGGCGTACAGGTTGGCGGCCTCGGCTTCCTCGACCGCGGCGCGCAGCTCGTCCATCGAGAACTGGGTGCCGTCGATGGGGTCGCTGGGGCTGCTGATGCCGCCGCCGGCCATGATCTTGATGTGGTTGGCGCCCTGGCGCACCTGCTCGCGCACGGCGCGGCGAACCTCGCCGACGCCGTCGGCGATGGCGCCGGCCAGGCCGAGGCCGGCGCAGCTGCAGAAGTACCCGTCGCCGCGCACACCGCGCGGGCGCTGGTCGGCATGGCCGCCGGTCTGGCTGATCGGCGCGCCGGCGATGAAGAGGCGCGGGCCTTCGTAGAGGCCGCGCGCCACCGCCTCCTGCAGTCCGAAGTCGGCACCGGCGGTGTCGCGCACGGTGGTGAAGCCGCGGTGCAGCATCTGGCGCAGGATGACGCTGCTCTGCGCGCCCACCAGCGAGGCCGGCTGCAGCGCCAGCGCGGCGAGGTCGTGCGAGGTCGCGACGA
>CAIWPS010000753.1 GCA_903914615.1 uncultured beta proteobacterium
CGCCCATCGCACCGCCGAACTCACGCCAGCGCGGCGCGTAGTCATCGAAGACGATGAAGCCCTGCATCTTGATGCGCTTGCGCAGCAGCGTGCCCACCAGCAGACCCAGCCTGTCCGGGCCGGGCGGCAACTCGGTGGCGTTGTATGCGGCGATCAGCCCGCACACCGGCACGCGGGCCTTGGCGTTGAGCAGCGGCAGCACGGCGTCGAACACGGCACCGCCGACGTTCTCGAAGTAGACGTCGATGCCCTTCGGGCACGCCGCTGCCAAGTGTCCAGGCAGGTCGTCGGCGCGGCGGTCGACGCAGAAGTCGAACCCCAGTTCGTCGATGACGTACCGGCACTTGTCCTCGCCACCCGCGATGCCCACGACGGTGCAGCCCTTGATCTTTGCGATCTGGCCGACAACAGAGCCGACGGCGCCACTGGCCGCGGCCACGACCACGGTCTCGCCGGCCACAGGGCGGCCGATGTCCAGCAAGCCCATGTACGCGGTGAAGCCCGGCATGCCCAGAACGCCCAAAGCGCGTGAAGGATGCCGCTCCTCGTACGAGATGGCCGTGAGGCCCTTGCCGTCGGATAGCGCGTAGTCCTGCCAGCCCGTGTAGCCCAGCACCAGCTCGCCGACCTTGAAGTCGCCATGCTTGGAAACCTCGACGCGCGACACCGTGCCGCCGACCATCACGTCGCCGATGGCCACCGGTGCGGCGTACGACGGCCCATCGCTCATGCGGCCACGCATGTAGGGGTCCAGTGACAGGTACATCGTGCGCAGCAGCACCTGCCCGGCCTGGGGCTTCGGCACGGGGTCGTTCTCTAGGCGGAAGTCTGCGGCGGTCGGGGCGCCGCGTGGTCTTGCGTTCAGGACGATGCGGCGGTTGGTGGTGGTGTTCTGCGGCATGGTGACGGTTCTCTTGTTGGTGGATCAGCCCGCCTTCAGCGCTGCCAGCACATCGGCAGGGCGCATCGGTAGGTGGCGCATGCGTGCGCCCACGGCGGCGAAGATCGCGTTGCCGATGGCGGGGCCGACGACGGTGGTGGCAGGCTCGCCCAGGCCGGTGGGCGGCACCGTGCTGGCGATGAACTCGATGTCCATCGGCGGCACGTCGCGCATGCGCAGCGGCGTGTAGGTGTTGAGGTTGGTGTCACGCACCTGGCCGTTGACGAACTCGGTGCCTTCGTGCAGGGCCATGCTCAGGCCCCACAGCGACGCGCCTTCCACCTGCGCGAGCGCGCCATCCGGGTGGACGATGGTGCCGGCATCGACGACCACGGTGAGCTTCTCGACCTTCACGACCCCGCTGCTGCGGTTCACGCGCACGCGGGCCACGCAGGCACACCAGGTGGGCATGGCACGTTCCTGTCCAAAGGTGGTGGCGATGCCGAGGCCGGTGTCTGCGGGCATCTTGCTGCCCCAGCCGGCCTTGTCTGCGGCACGCTGCAGAACCTGCGCCTGGCGCACGGCACCACCGACGCCGTTCTTTCCGCTGCCGCCCAGCAGTCGAAGCCGAAAGGCCAGCGGGTCCACGCCTGCGGCGCGGGCCGCTTCGTCCATGAACGACTCCAGCGCCCAGTTGGTCCACCCCGGCCCCACCGAGCGCAGCCAGCCCGGGCGGAAGGTGCTGTTGGCCAGGTCGTTCGACACGGCACGCACGCGATGCGCGCCGACCGAGTACCAATGGTCTGCGCCCGATATCGCGAACGGGTCGTAAGGCTCGCCGTTCTTGCCCTTGGGCATGAAGACCGGAAGCATCACCTGGGTGGGCCAGCCGGCGCTGGCGTGGTGCTGCATGCCAGTGACCTCGCCCTGTGCGCCGAAGGCCATGCGC
>CAIWPS010000754.1 GCA_903914615.1 uncultured beta proteobacterium
CGAGGTGCTCATCGCCACCCCCGGCCGGCTGCTTGACCACATCGAGGCCAAGAACGCGGTGCTTAACCAGGTCGAGTACGTGGTGCTGGACGAGGCCGACCGCATGCTCGACATTGGCTTCCTGCCCGACCTGCAGCGCATCCTGGCCTACCTGCCGAAGGAACGCCAGACGCTTCTGTTTTCGGCCACGTTCTCGCCCGAGATCAAGAAGCTGGCGTCCAGCTACCTGCAGGACCCGCTGTTGGTGGAAGTGGCGCGCCCGAACGCCACCGCCACCAACGTCGAGCAGCGCTTCTACAGCGTCACCGACGACGACAAGCGGCGCGTCGTCTGCCAGATCCTCAAGCAGCGCGGCATCACGCAGGCGCTGGTCTTCGTCAACTCCAAGCTCGGCGCGGCGCGCCTGGCGCGCTCCTTCGAGCGCGACGGCCTGCGCACCACGGCGCTGCACGGCGACAAGAGCCAGGACGAGCGGCTGAAGGCGCTGGCCGCGTTCAAGGCCGGCGAGGTCGACGTCCTGGTGGCCACCGACGTGGCCGCGCGCGGCCTTGACATCACCGACCTGCCCGCGGTCTTCAACTTCGACGTTCCCTTCCACGCCGAGGACTACGTGCACCGCATCGGCCGCACCGGCCGCGCCGGTGCCTCGGGCCTGGCGGTGACGCTGGTGACGCGCGACGACACGCGCCAGGTGGCCGAGATCGAGAAGCTGATCAAGAAGAAGCTCGAGATCGAGCCCATCGAGATCGAGGACGACCGCCCGCGCAGGCCGCCGCGGCGGCGCGACGACGACGATGCCGATCGCGCCCCAGCGCGTGTGGCCGAACTGGCGCCCGAACGCGCCCACGAACGCGCCCACGAACGCACGCCCGAACGGGCACCGGAGCGTGTCTACGAAGGCGCGCGCCGTGCCACCGCGCCTTCGCGCGACCCCTTCTTCGACCGCCCTTACGAACCCAGCCCCAGCAGCGCCGGCGCGGCGCCGACCTGGGAGGTGGCGCCCAAGGCCGCGGCCACGGTGCCCACGCGCGGGCTGTCGCCCAACATCAGGCCGAAGAAGAAGGTCGCTTCGCTGCTCGGCGGCGGCGCCTGAACGCGGGCCGCAGCCAGCGCCCTAGCTGGCCAGCAGGCTGAAGACGGCGGGCCAGCGGTCGGGCATCTGCGCCGGCCGTTCGCGCCAGGCGGCTATGCGGTCGGTGCGGCTCCAGCCGCCGGCCAGCGTCAGGCCGCAACTCACCGCCAGGTCGGTGGCGGGCGACAGCACCTCCAGCAGCGCCTGCAGCAAGGCGGCGTTGCGGTAGGGCGTCTCGATGATCAGCTGTGTCTGGCCACTGCGGCGCGACAGCGCTTCCAGCTCCTTCAGGCGCGCTGCCCGCGGCACTGCGTCCTGCGGCAGGTAGCCGACGAAGGCGAAGCTCTGGCCGTTCAGGCCGCTGGCGGCCAACGCCAGCAGCAGCGAGCTCGGGCCCGGCAGCGCCAGCACGGGCACGCCCACCGCGTGGGCCGCGCGCACCAGCGCCGCGCCGGGGTCGGCCACGGCGGGCAAGCCGGCTTCCGAGAGCAGGCCCACATCGTGGCCCTGCAGCGCCGGTTGCAGCAGCGCCTGCCATTGCGCAGCGGGCACCGCTTCGCGGCTGCCCTTGCGTGGCCGCGGCAGCTCCGTGATGGCCATCGCCTGCAATGGGGCGGCCAGCGGCGCGACGGCGCCGACGCGCTTCAGGAAGGCGCGCGCGCTGCGCGCGTCCTCGGCCGCCCAGTGGCGCAGCGCGGCGGCACGGCGGATCACGCCCAGCGGCAGCACCTCGCGCAGGTCGACCTCGGCGGCGCCGAGATCGAGCGCATTGGGCATCAGCACCAGCGTACCGCTCGTCA
>CAIWPS010000755.1 GCA_903914615.1 uncultured beta proteobacterium
CCATCTGCGCCTGCGAAGTCATGGCGCCCTGCCCCATCTCGATCTTCCCCGAGAACACCGTCACGCGGCCGTCGATGCCGATCACCAGGTAGGCGTTGAAGTCCTCGGGGTACAGGCGCTGTGCCTGCTGAGCCAGCAAGGCTGCCGGCCCGCTGGCCACCAGCACGACCACGCCGCCGCCCACGCGCTTGAAGAAGCTGCGGCGGTCCAGGCCGGGCGAGCGCTTCATGCGGGTGCCGACGCCTTGAGCGCCACCGCCTCGATGGCATCGACGATGCGATGGTGCGCACCGCACCGGCACAGGTTGCGCGCCATATGCGACTCGATGGCCGCGCGCGAGGGCTTGGGGTTGTCGTGCAGAAACGCGGCCGCCGTCATCAGCATCCCCGACGTGCAATAGCCGCACTGGAAAGCGCCGTGATCGACGAACGCCTGCTGCAGCGGGTGGAGTGGGCGGCCTGTTGCGGCCGTGGCGGCCAGACCTTCGATCGTGACGACCTGCTTGCCCGCCACGCCTTTGAGCGCTGTCTTGCACGAGCGCACGGCCTTGCCGTCGACCATCACCGTGCAGGCGCCACAGATGCCCTCGCCGCAGCCGTACTTGGACCCGGTCAGCTCCAGTTCCGTGCGCAACACCCACAGTAGAAATCGGTCGTCGTCGATGTCCAGAGTGGCAGGCTTGCCGTTCAGGCCGAAATCGATCTTTCGCTTCATGGCTCCGGCGGGTTGAACCGGTCCATGTTGTGGATCTCGCGCTCGTAAGCCGTCGGCCCGTCGAGGACGATGGTCTTGCGCGCGCCGTCGTAGTCGGCGACCACGAACTGGCGGTCCGGCAAGTGCCCGTGGATCGATGGAAACAGCGCGAAAACCTGGTCACCAGCCTGCAGTGCATCGACGGCCGCAGCGACCGGCACCACGACCTCCGGTGTTGCCCAGGCGTTCTTACCCGTGTCCACCTGGCCCCAGAGAACGGCCGTGATACGCCCGCCGGGATCCAGCTCGACCTTGGACACCGCGAAGGTCTTCATGCTGCGACGGGCGCGTAGCCGGCTTGCTTGATCGCGTCGCTGAGCTGTCGTGCAGTCGCACTGCTGGGTTCGATCTCGACGGTGAACGTGCCCAGGTCAACCCGCACCAGTGCGGCATGGTCGACGGCTTTGAGGGCCTTCGTCACGGCTCCGGCACAGCGCGCGCAAGTCATGTCGCTGACCTGGAAGGCGATCATGCGAGTTCAGTCATCGAGACTATCCATGTCGGTGACGTTCCGGCTCGGTGACGGCGCACCTTCGAAAGCGATGCATTCCCTGCCGTCGCTGTGCTCGATTGAAACCTCGAAGCATCGCCCGGTCTCCGTGGCCATCGGACGGGCACGTTCACGCTCGTAGGTCAAGTGGGGCTCCTCGCCAAGTTCATGGGTGAGTCTGAGGCGGCGAGCCCTGCGCCTTCTGTTCGTTGCCGTACCCAAGGCCGAGCTTCTGCGCTGGCCCGGGGTCCGCTTCAGAACTTGCGCGGCGGGGCGGTGTCCTTGGCCCGCGAGACTCCGGTTGTAGGTTGCATGCGGTAAAACAGAGCGATGGCCGAGACCGTCAGCAAAGTCGCCAACCCGAACGCCCTGCGCGGATCGATGGTCCACAAGGCACCCGCCACCAGCGACGCGGGCAGGTAAAGCACGCCCGTGACGAAGTTGTAGGCGCCGACCGCTGTCGCGCGCCGCTCAGGTTCCAGGTCGGCGATGAAGGCCTTGCTCTGCGACTCGTCGATGGCAAAGAACACGCCATACAGCGCGAACAGCGCAATCACCTGCCAGCGTTGGCCGGCCCAGACCAGTGCGAGATTGATCGCTCCATACAGGCCGTGCCCGAGCAACACGATGCGGCTGCGGCCAATCGCATCGCCCAGGCGACCCACCAACGGTGCAGCGACGACACACACAGCATTGAACAGCGCGTAAAGCAGCACCGTGTCTGTGTCTGTCACGCTGAAGCCCACTGCGTGCGCCTTCAGCAGCAGGAAGCCCAGGCTGTAATAGGCCAGTGCGAACACGCCCGCCGGTACAAGGAAGCGCTTGAAGCCGGGGCTCAGCGCGTGTC
>CAIWPS010000756.1 GCA_903914615.1 uncultured beta proteobacterium
AGACCGCGTACGTCTTGCCGGAACCGTGACAGCCCTTGATGCTGACGCTGCGATGGGTGCTGATCGCATCGACCAGCTGACGCTGCTTTCCCCAGAGTTGCCGCCGCAGTAGCCGCGCCTGGAATTCACTCGGGAGTAGCATCAGGCACGGACTGCATGAACGCTCGCACGGTCGCAAAGTCTAGCGGGCGGTCGTTTCCGTCTTTATCCACCAATCCGATGTTCTGCGTTTCTCGCCATCCGGCGCGGCATTTAAGCCAAAAACAAATCGCTCCGAGATTGCCTTTTTTGATCTGCTGTACAAGCGAGCCAACCGCAAGCGTGTTGATTTCATCCACGCCGAAATCAAGCTCTTCGCGGAAGTGCTCGCGCAGGGTCTTGTCAGTCATGCCCATCCGTAAGGCTATATTCGGCTGGGTGATTCCCGCCGCCGCCATAAGCTGGACGCGGGCGCGATCCTGATCGGTTGGTTTCTTTGCAGCTGGCATTTTTAAGCCCGGTAAATGGCACTCACTCTACCTGCCAGAGTGAGCAGGCTTGATTTTACCATCACTTGCGTTTTCAGGCGCTTGCCAGTTTTAATCTTGCCACGACTCGTATAGCCGTTGCGCTCGAAAAATGGCACGGCGGATTCGAGGACGCGGGCAAAGTTGCACTGGAGGAAGCGGAGAATTGCGGACCCTAGACCGTGGGCGCGGTGGCTAGGCGAGACATTCAGCACTGTGAGGCAGTTCGTGGCCGGGTTTACGATGGCGCAAGCGACGTCCTCGCCATCCAGCGAGAACACAAAAGCACCGCCGTTGCGGGTGGCCGTCATCACAAGCGACCGCCCGATAAATGTCGGGTGCTTACCGCGATCTAGGAGGCTTTTGACGCGCGCGTACTCGATGCTTTTCGCCGGGTGGACTTGGAATTCTTCCGCGCAACGGCAACGTGTCGATGTCCGCATTTGCATACGCAGTTTGGGATTGACCCTTTCGGCGAATCTTTGTCGAGTTCGTCTGGCAGCATTAGTGCATCCAGTCGCTCTTTGAGAGTGGAATCGAAGTCGCAAATACCCGCCAACAGAGTCTCGTCGATGAACACCGATCGCATGGTCTCCTCATCCATGTCGGCGAGAAAGGGGGCCATGAGTTCTGGCGTGGGATCGCCGTGAACGGTGTTCATGTTGATGGCGATGCGGGCGGCGCGGGCATCGTCGCACGGGTCCACCAAGCAGGCCGGGACATCCACCAAACCTTCCTCGCGAGCCCCGATTACGCGATGGTTGCCGCTCAGGATTTCGTATTTTTCGGCCTTCCGTCGAACGACGATAGGCGCAAGAAAGCCGTCCCGTGAGATCGACTTTCGCAGGGCAGCTGATTGTTTTTCGCTGAGATACTGGGGATTGCGGCGCAGGGCCACCAGATCAGACAACGGAATCGAGATGTACGTGACTGTCGGCGACAAGCTCAAAGCGCAATTGTACAGCATCGGGCGGCATCTCGCCATAGCAGGCGAGCACTTGAGACCGCCGGATTTCGCTCAGAGAAGCCACAGGAGCCACTTCAAGGACGCGGAGGGTCGCAAAGATGCGGGATGGCCCCACACAGGCCTTCACGAGCCTCCCAGCGCAAATGCCGCGTGCTTTAGCGCGGATTGTGTCTGTCTTCTCTCCCTGAAGTATGGGGTCGCGGTAGATGGCTTTAAAAAACAGGAGCATGATCAATTCTTGGATGCCGCTCACCTTGGCGCAAGTTAACTTCCGTCTATTCAGTACTATGGCACATACCGCAAGTGCGCCCGAGCCGGTGCTTCGCCGCCCGCGCCGTGAGTCTCCACCATTCGACGACGAGCTCGTCTGACTGCGCGATTGCTTCCGAGAGCGGCAGGCCGCGGTCGCGTAACTCCGCAATCGCTTGGAATTGCAGCACTTGCACTGGTGAGTAGTAGCGCACCCATGGACGGCGCATCCAGGCGCGCCGGAACTCGGGCCGGATGCGCGCCAGCCCTTCCCAGGTGCTGAGCGTGGACGGAGCGACGCCGACCTTTTCCGCGACTTGCTCGATGGTTATCACTGCTTGCCGTCCTCCCCGCTGGCGTAGCCGCGCGCCTTTCTGCCGGTCGAGATCTTGCGCACTTGGCCTGGGCCGCCGTGATCGACACCGGAAACTTTGTACGAGCAACCCTGCCGCATGTGAGTTTGCATTCCCCAGCGCTCCGCGACCTGCACGCCGCGTGGCCCCCAGTACTGCCGGTCATGGGGTTCGCTGCCGTGCTGCGTAACCCACTCATCGCGCGTCATTCGAAACCCTGAACGTCATTCGCCTGCCCCTTTCCGTTTGCCGTCATTTGCGTTTGCAGACCGCTGGTGCCACCGCGGACCCATCGCCAGCGCTTTACCCCGGGCGCAGTCGCACCGTTGCAGCCCGTGGCCTGTATCGCGCCAAGCGCCGTCGTGTGGCCGGCACTCGCGACAGGCCGGGGGAAGTGGTTTCCTGGCAGTCACTCGCACATGCCTGATCCCGATGGGCACACGAGCGTTGCATCGTCGTCAAAGTCAGCCAGCAAGTACGGCTGCTTCTCGCGCGCCCGCTTGCCGGTGTGCGACCAGCGGACCACATCGCGAATAGTCGCTACTTTCATCGGCCCCTTGCGTGTCTGAACGGTCTTTGATCTGAAACGCAGCGGTACAGTTTTGCGAGCGAAAAACGTACTAATATCATTCGTCTCGCCGCCAAACTTACCTTCCTGCGCCTCCAGCATGTCGATACGTTCAGGGAAGTGAATCGAGATCAGTTTTATCTCCGATTTTTTCGAGTTTATGCACGGGAAGCACCCAACTCGGGTACAACCGTAACCGTATAGCGGGTTCAGCGGAAGCCCGTATTTTGCGTGCGCCGCGATCACATCCGCCAACGTCTCGCGCAAGATAGGCCGGTTGACTTCGCAGCCGAACATATCCGAGAATTCACGCTCTACGAGCTTGGCGCGGTCGGGGCTTTCGCCCGACCGAACGCCGCTATGCACGATAACCTCGTGGCCAGCCCAAATCAGTTTCTGCACATCTTCGCGGGATGGAATTACTTTCAGAAACTGGGTACAGAACCGCGCCTTACGAGATGGGAACCGTTTTTTCCATTTCGCGAGTTCATAAAAATCTCGCTCTGGGTGAAGCGTGACCACTGGCGCGCAGCCGTGCTCAACCACATACCGAGAAAGCAGCACTACGTGATCGTAGGTGAATTGGTGTTCGTTCCCCGTGTCGCAGAACGTAAACCGCATCGACTCACGCGGCAGCCCACTTTCGTGGATCAGCCATAGCATCACACGAGCGGAGTCTTTTCCGCCGCTCAACCCGCAGTAGTTTACCGCCGGGGGAAGTGTTCGCTTGGGAATCATGCCAGCCTCCTTTTCGCATCTTCGCGCACCGCCGGGTCCGGGTCGTTCTCCGCGATCCAGCGCAGCGCGTCGAGTTCCTGCTCTCGCGTCGGCTTCACAGGCTGCTCTCTCGGTGGCCGAGCTACCCCGTTCACTCGCTTACTTGGGGCTACCGCAGTCGGCATATCCTCCCACCGTTTACCGCGTAACCATGTGGCTGCATGCAACTTAACTCTCCACTGCCAGTCTTCCGTCTGTTCGAATCGCTTGCGGTCTTCCACACACGCTGCGATGAGAAACTCTGTCCCGTAGGTGCTCGCTGAAGTCTTCCAAGCAGATTTGGCCGACTGTTTAGCGCTTCTGTTCCACCACACTGCCCAAAAATCCTCGAAAGTTGGGCCACTAGGATTTTTAGCTTCCGGAAAAAGAGAAGAAGAACCAGATACATAGTCATAGTCATACGCGCGTAGATCATCGGACGATGATCGTTCGATAGATCGTTCGTTGCGTTTTCGTTCACGTTCCGCTACTGCTTCCGATGCCTGTTTGCTCTTTTTGTTTGCCGATTCTCGCTCCTCTTCCTGGCGCTGGTTTCTCAGCCTTCCATCGTCTGCTAAATAGAAGCATTTTGATACTCTTGGCCAGTAAGCACGAAGTTCTCTAACGGACAGTTTAAGGACGCGGCCAACGTCGTCGTCGGCAGCAGGAAGCCCATCGTTTACCCAGGCATGATTGAGCGCGAATAAAAACAGACCAGCTTCTGCCAGATTTAACATACGAACGTTTTCGTTTGTATCAAAGTCTTTCACCCACAGCTTGTAATACGGCAGGTCTCTCGCCATTAGAAAGGCACCTCGGAAACGTCTGTCATGCGGCGATCTACCCGGGGCATCGACAGCGCGACCGACAGCCAGTCAAAATCTAAAACCGGTCCGCCAATAGGAGGAAACGGTTCCATCCACCAAGGCAACTCGTCCGGCCTACATTTCCATTCATGCTCGTACGTCTGCCAAGACTGCCAATCTGGAAATCCTAAAATTTCCCATTGCGGAAGTCCTGATGCTCCTTTGCTGCGGTTGCAGTCGTAGCAAGCGGGTACGAGATTCGAGAATTCGTCACAGCCGCCTCTCGCCCTCGCTATTCTATGCTCGATTTCTAAAACGACTGCCGGGGGTCTTCGCCCACAATAAAAGCAGGCGTATCCGTGATACTGCAATACCTGGAACCTGAGTTTTTTTGAGATAGACATTTGTTTCACCGTTTCCGCGAAATGCTGGTCCGGCGGTCAGGCCGGTGAAAACCCACCGCCGAGCCCAGCGCGCCAGGGGATCAGCCTGACGCATATATCGCACTTTTCATTATGCGACATACCCCCGTATGATATCAACGATTTTCGCGTTCCGAATTCGGAACAAGATCGGGTAGTTTCTCCTGTACTGGAGGGGCCGCGCCGACGACCGTAATGTAGATCTCAACGCGCGGCTGATTGGTCGTATCCGCGTGCCGCCGCGTGCCGTCCCAGTCCTCAATTTGCCGGTCATCCGCGATGATGCCGGCCTCCTGCAGCATGTCGCCGATGGCCTGGTGGAAGCCTGCCACGTCGCCGCAGTCCTTGCGAAGCTGGCCGGTCGCCGCTGGAGTCAGGTAAATATGCGCCTCGATGCTGATTGGAGCGGTTATCGGCAACACCACGCCGCGCTGCGCGAGCTTCGCCTTGATGCCGAAACACTCGCGCAAGCAGGCTGCTTCCCAACGTTCGTACGCCTCACTGGGAAGGACCTTCGGAAACCCCGGCATGTGTCCGCAGGAATGGCAACGGCGCGCGCCTTTGGTCGGGATCGTGACAACCCGCTGAGACGTTTTCTTCGTACGCGGGTGTTCCGTCCGCAGAACAAAGCCGGGGATTTCCATCTTAGTTCACCGTGCCGCGGTCAGCGCGGGGCTTGCGCTTTTGGTGCGAGCCGCCCATGAGCACAGCTGAAGCCAGCGGCGCCGCTGCGGGCTCCGGCTCCGGCTCGTCTGCCTCCTCGCTCGTGTCGGCTGCCTGCTCTTTCGAGATGAGTCGCTCCTGCTTGTCGTCTTCCATCGGCAGAGCTTCCTGCTGCTCGAAATTGACGCGCAGTTGCGCCGTTCCCTTGCCGATGGTCTCCAGGTACGATTCGAGCAGCGCGGCCGATCCCTGCGCCGTCGTGACGACCTGGAACCGCAGTTCATTTTCGTAGCTGTCCTCGCCGACCTGCACGCGGAACACCTGGAACTCTCCCAAGCCGGTGCAGTCCATCTGCAGTTCGTGTTGGCGCAGTTCCTTGCCGTCAGGAGTCAGAATGAAATGCGAGGCTGTAAGGTCGCCGTCTAACTTGGCCGACGCAAAGCCTGCAGGCGGTTCGCCCCATTCCATCGCCTCACGGACAGGCTCCGAGAATGCAGCTGTAAAGTTGATCTTGACGTACTTGGTTTTAGCCTTGTCGTCGTAGCGTAAATCCACGAAGCGAATAAGCGCAGCGCGGAAAATGAGTTTCGGCAAGTTAGTTTTCTCCTTCGAGTTCGGTCGCGTCGTTTCAGACATGGAACGCTATCAAAATCACAACAATGCAGCCGACCGTCGCGACAGCCCAACCGACATAGGCGCAGAGTTGCCACCATTTGCGCTCGCGGTGCGCTGCGTCCCGCTCATCGTGCGCTGCTTCGACCGCCAGCCATGCCTTGTCGCTGGCAGCTTCCGCGACTAACTTGTCTCGCACGGCCTCAAGGTACTTATCTTCTGTACTAACTTCCATTGTCGATCCTTTCATCCGAGATACACCAAGCATAGTAAGAACCAGGCGAGAGCAGCGAGCGCAGAAGCGGAAAAATGCCAAATCGACGGATGTTTCGGCATCCCATACGACAAGATCAGCGCTAACACGCCCTCGCCGCCAAGCATGACTAAGTAAGTGGTCATTAGTTGACCTCTTTCGAGTTGAGGTAAAACAACGCTTTCGCTTCGCTGGTCGTCAGGCGTGCGCCCTCGATCAGCGCAGCATCTTCGAGTGCCTGCTCGGCCATCGCTGCGACCATGGCCGC
>CAIWPS010000757.1 GCA_903914615.1 uncultured beta proteobacterium
GCGGGCGGCGCGTCGCGCGCGCCCGCGGTCTGCGCCGGCGCCGCCAGCGCCGCCACGCGCTGCTGCAGCGCCTCGGGTGCGAGGTGGTAGGTGGCTGCAAGGCGCAACTCGGCGCGGGCCTGGCGCAGCGCCTCGGCGCGCGCGCGCAGGCTCGGGTCCTCCTGCAGCCGCTGTTCGAGGGCCAGGCGCCGCGACAGCTCCAGCTCGTCGTCGAACCAGGCCTGCAGTTCCAGCGCATCGATGGTGGGGGCGTTCACTTCTGTCCTCCCTGGCGGGGTTGCGGCGCGGCGCCGCCGACCTGGCGCAGCTGGGCGCGCGGCGGCGCTGCCAGCGACCCGCGCATGCGCTCGCGCGCCCGCGACAGCCGCGACATCACGGTGCCGATGGGGATGTCGGCGATGCGCGCGATCTCGGCGTAGGAGAGCTCTTCCAGTTCGCGCAGCACCAGCACCTCGCGCAGCAGGTAGGGCAGCGAGGCGATGGCGCCGTCGATCTGCGCCCGCTCGGCCTTGCGCTGGGCCAGCGCCGGCGGTTCTTCGCTGGCGGGTGCCGCGGGGCCGTCGCCATCGTCGCTGTTCAGCGCCGCTAGCTCGGCGGGGCGGTTGGCCTCGAGCCAGGTCCAGCAGGTGTGGCGCACCACCTGCAGCAGCCAGGCGCGGCCGTCGTCGCCGCGCAGGGTTCCGATGTAGCGCAGAGCGCGCAGGAAGGCTTCCTGCACGACATCCTGCGCATCGTGGTCGTTGCGCGTCAGCCAGCGCGCCAAGTTGTAGGCCGCGCCCAGGTGCGGCAGCGCCAGGCGCTCGAAGCGGCGGCGCTGTTCGTCTTCGCTCATGGCCTTGTCGCTTCGGGCATGGAATGCATACCGGGATCGGTGTCGGTTTATTCCACAGGCCGGGTGCCGCTCAGGGGCTTGGCATGTCCCGGGAATGAACCCGGCGCTGCAGCGGTACCGCACACACCACCCACTGCACTCGAGGCCCGCCCATGATGACCGATCTGCACCGACGCCAGCTGCTCAAGCTGGCCAGCTACGGCGGCGCCGTGTTCGCCAGCGGCCTGGGCTGCGCCACGCGCTCGGCGCCGCAGGACGATTTCTACTTCGTGCAGCTGTCCGACACCCACTGGGGTTTCGAAGGTCCGCCCAACCCCGACGCCAAGGGCACGCTGCCCAAGGCCATCGCCGCGGTCAACGCGCTCGCCCGGGTGCCCGACTTCGTCGTCTTCACCGGCGACCTCACCCACACCACCGACGACCCCGCGCTGCGCCGCAGGCGCCTGGCCGAGTTCCGCGATATCGTCGGCGCGCTGAAGGTCAAGACCGTGCGCTTCATGCCCGGCGAACACGACGCGTCGCTGGACTCCGGCGCCGCCTTCCAGGAATTCTTCGGCCCCACGCACTACAGCTTCGACCACAAGGGCGTGCACTTCATCGCGCTGGACAACGTCAGCGACCCGGCGGCGAAGATCGGCGACGCGCAGCTGGCCTGGCTGGCCGACGATTTGAAGGCCCA